>JBBSVX010000013.1:0-92629 GCA_038046585.1 archaeon | reverse complement strand
TTGCAATCCGAGTAAATTATAGACAACAGATAAAGGAAAAAAATCATGGCAGGAATTGTTGGTTGGGGGGCCTATATCCCAAAGTATCGCATTACGGCGGAAGAAATCGCAGCTGTACAGCATGCTGACGCAAAAGCGATTAAGGCAGGCCTTGGATTAACAGAAAAGAGCGTTCCAGGGAAAGATGAAGACACCGCAACAATCTCCGTGGCTGCTGCAAGAAACGCGCTCGCACGCGCAGAAATCAATAGAAAAGAAATCGGTTCCGTTTACGTCGGAAGCGAAAGTCATCCTTATGCAGTAAAACCAACCTCATCAATCGTCGGCGAAGCACTAGATATTGGAAACACTTACATGGCAGCAGATACAGAATTCGCATGTAAAGCCGGAAGCGCGACAATACAAATCAACGCAGGACTAATTGATTCAAAAATGATAAAATATGGTTTCTCAATTGGAGCGGACACAAGCCAAGCAGAACCAGGTAACGCTTTAGAATACAGCGCAGCAGCAGGCGGAGCAGCATTCTTAATGGGGCCAAACGAAGAAGCCGTCGCAACACTTGATTTTACATGCTCTTTCACTAGCGACACTCCAGATTTTTGGAGAAGAGCAATGCAAGCCTACCCATCCCACGCCGGAAGATTTACAGGCGACCCAGCATACTTCAAACACGTTGAAGCTTCTACAAAAATGATTCTTGAAAAAAGCAAATTAAAAATAACAGATTTCAAGTACGTAGTATTTCACATGCCTAACGGAAAATTTCCATTAAGAGTTGCAAAAAAATTTGGGGTAACAAAAGAACAAATCGAACCAGGACTAGTAGTAACAAAAATAGGAAACACTTACTCAGGATCATCCATACTCGGATTCGCATCGGTGCTTGACATCGCAAAGCCTGGCGACAAAATATTAGTTACTGCTTATGGTTCTGGAAGCGGTTCGGACTCATTCGTATTCACCTGCACAAAAAAAATAACTGCCGCGCAAGGCAAAGCAAAAAAAGTTAACGATTACATCGCAAACAAAGAATACATCACTTACGCGGAATACCTAAAACACATGGAAGGAATACACCAGTAAAAGTAAAACAAAAATTGAAGGTTGATGTTTATGAAAGTTGGAGTACTAGGAATCGGAATCACCAAGTTTGGTGAGATTTGGGAAGAGGGTCTACGCGAATTACTACTTGACGCACAGCTTCGCGCACTAAACGACGCAAAAATGGAACCAAAACAAATAGATGCACTTTACACTGGCAATATGTGCGCAGATTCGCTCTCAGGACAATTACACATCGGCGCAATGGCCGCAGAGAATTTGAACTTAGACAAGCCTTCAATAAGAGTAGAAGGAGCATGCGCTTCAGGTTCGCTCGCACTAAGACAAGGAGTACACTCAATTGCAAGTGGGGACGCAGATATTGTAATGGTAAGCGGCGTTGAAAAAATGACTGACGTCTCTACCGAACAAGTAACAACCGCACTCATGGGAGCAGGCGACGAAGAGCTCGAAGGATTCAACGGACTTACTTTCCCTGGACTTTACGCGCTCCTCGCAAAAGCATACATGCACAAATACCCCGCACTCACAAGAGAACTACTCGCAGAAGTATCTGTGAAGAATCACTTCCACGGTGCAAGAAACCCCTACGCACAATTCCAAAACGAAATAAATATTGACACAGTAATCAACGCGACAATGGTTGCAGATCCACTAACTTTATTTGACTGCTCGCCAATCACAGACGGAGCCGCTTCAATCATACTCGCATCAGAAGCCACAGCAAAAAAACTCGGAACAGAAGTTTACATCACAGGTTCGGGTCTCGCAAACGACTCGCTCTCACTCGCAAGAAGAAAATCACTCACAAGACTTGACGCAGGACACGCTGCGGCACAGCGCGCATACAAACAAGCAGGAATAACAGTTAAAGATATAAATTTCGCAGAAGTACACGACTGCTTCTCGATTGCAGAAATTTATGCAGTAGAAGCGCTCGGCTTTGCAAAAGAAGGAGAAGCATACAAACTCTACAAAGACAAACAAACTTACTTTGATGGCAAAAACCCAATCAACACTTCAGGCGGACTAAAAGCATGCGGCCACCCAGTAGCAGCTACCGGAGTAAAACAAGCAGTAGAAGCAACAATGCAACTACGCGGAGAAGCAGGCCTGCGGCAAGTCAAAGGCGCAACAACAGGAGTAACATACAACGTCGGCGGAAGCGGAGCGACAGCATGCGTACACGTATTTAAGAAAATGAAATAATATTTGAATTTGAAAAATGGATTGATGTTTAAAGGTGCATGAGATGTTTAGAGAAAGCCCAATCATAAGATGGAGAAACTACTCCGACCGCTACAGGCTCAACGGATACAAATGCACAAAATGCAGCGCAGCATACTTCGAATACAAAGGACTCTGCACATGCGGAAACCTTGACTTTAACGAAGTTCAGTTTTCAGGCAAAGGAAAGATAGTATCATACACAATGATACACTCTGGACCAGAGGTATTTGAAAACAAATCCCCTTACTGCGTAGCATTAATAGACCTGGTCGAAGGCGCAAGAATCACTGCACAAGTAATGGACTGCAAGTACGAAGACCTCAAAATCGGAACAGAAGTAGAGGCAGTGTTCAGGAAGTTCTACGCAAGCGGCGAAAAAGGCGTAATACACTACGGAACAAAATTCGTTCCAAAGTTCTAAATTCTAAGTGCCATTTCTGCTAAGTATTATATATGTCCTAAGTGGCAATTGTAATATGCCTCAAATGAACAGGTCAAGAAAACCTAGTGTTAATGAAAGGTTTAGACGCGCAGTAGTTGGCGCAGTAGGCGCAAGAGGCAAAGGCTATTTATCAAAAGAGACTCCGCGACCAATACAGGAAATGTTCCACCCTGGATCACAAGGCGGGCCGATGAAAGGCTATCCTCAGTATCAAATGTTTCACGAATTATCCAAACTTCCCGGGGAAAGAGTGTTTCGATTTGTAGATCCTCAAAAGTTGAAAAATGAAATACTAAAACAAAAAGGAGTTTCGACTTTAATTTCCCAGCATCCTGAACTCCTGAAAGGGCTTGATCAGGCGGTAAAAGAAGCAGTAAGAGAAAGAGGAATGAAAGGCGGAAAATTTTGGATAAGAGCGCCAAAGAGTTACATTGACAAAATAGTAAAAGGCGGAAAAGGAAGGCCCAGTGTAATGAATGACAGGGCGGGCGACATAATCTCAAAAAAATTTAGCGGGCCTGTACGCCCAAGAACAATACTTGACATAGGGACTTTTGCA
The DNA here is from genome assembly GCA_038046585.1 of archaeon. Taxonomy (GTDB): domain Archaea; phylum Iainarchaeota; class Iainarchaeia; order Iainarchaeales; family JAAZKV01; genus JAAZKV01. The sequence continues at coordinate 89,333 of JBBSVX010000013.1, read as the reverse complement.
GGCGGAACAATATTAGGCGTTGTAAGAAAACTTTCTCCTGAACAAAGAGGAATGCTAAATATAGTTCTAGTTGACGTTGCAGGAAGAACTGTAAGAAATAATGCAATTCCAGATCTTGTTGCACTAGGCGTTCCAAGAAAAAACATAAAGTTAATCCCGGCAAGTTTCTATAGCGCTGCTGTTGCATTTGGCGAAATGAAAAGGCCGTTACACGAAACCGGCGACAGATTATCTTTAGCACAATTCAAACAGCTTGCGGGCAAAGTTGACGCAATAACCGCAGGCGCAGCGACAATAAATTTTGCCACTGACTTGCAGCCTTACCTTAGAAGCATTCAAAAACTTCTCAAGCCAGGCGGAACATTTGTTAACTGGGATTGGGGCAGCGCAGAATCAATGAGGCCAACAGTAAATCCTAAAGCATTAAAGAAAGTTCCAATGGGGTTCACTGAAGCTGGCGAAAAAGTGAGCCACTACGACGCATACACTTCATTCATGAACTTTTGGCTCAGAAGCACTCTTAGATATCCTGAATCGGTTTCAAACAAATTCATTTCAGACTTGAACGCTTCGAAGAATTTCAATTCTTTTAATTGGCTCAAAGAAAACGCGGCATGGGCAGAAAAAGAGCGCGAAAGTACTGGCGCAAGAAGAGTATCAGGGCCACTACCTTATAGGAACAGGGCATATAGGACTCCAAGTTCAATGTACAACGCAGCGCTCAAAGAAGGGTTTGAAGTAGAAAAGCCAGTAATTCCATTCGCAAAACCAGGCACCCTTGACACAGGCAATGTCAACTGGATGGTAGTAATCACAAAGCGATAACATCCTCTAAAAGCCTCTAAATCGCCAAATCTTATTAATATATACTTAATTTTCCACATCCTGCCTAGTCGCAGTTTCGGATTTAAAAAGTCTTATTAGTCTCATATTAATGGTGATTGCATGACTGGAACCGGAAAAGGATACGGAAAAACAATACTCTTAGGAGAACACTTTGTTGTGTATGGTCTCGAAGGAATACCGTGCGCATTTAAACAAATAACTACTGCCGAAGTCAAAAAGGTTCCCGGAGAAAAAGGATATACACTTATTGACAACAGACCTGCGACACCAGGATACAAGGAAGAAAAGACTGGAGAATACACCGCGCTCATATCAAGAGTGCTTGAATACATGCAAGTCAAAGACAAACTGCAAATAACTTTAAGCGGAGATCTTTATGCAGCAAGCGGAGTAGGCGCAAGCGCATCATGCGCAGTGGCTGTTGCCAGAGCCATAAATGATGAATACAAACTCGGATGGGACGACGCAAAAATAAACAAAGCAGCTTATGAAGGAGAAACTGCTGGAAGTGGAACCCCAAGCGGAATAGACAACACTGCTGCAACATACGGCGGATTCTTGCTTTTTAAGAAAAACCTTACAGGCGGAGAAAACAAAATAGAAGTCTTAAACATGAAGCAGCCGGTAGAGATAGTTTTAGGGAATTCCGGAAAAACCGCGCTAACAAAAGAAGTAGTTGGCGACGTGAAGAAGATTAAGGAAGCAGATCCAAAAAAAATGGAAAAGATATTTGCAGAATACGAAAAAGTAGAGTATGAAGCAGTCAAGGCAATCAAAGACTACGACCTAAAAAAACTCGGAAAATTAATGGATGACAATCACAAGCTGCTGCAAGAAATAACCGTTTCATGCAAAGAGCTTGACGAAATGGTTGCCGCTGCAAAGTCAGCAGGCGCATTTGGGGCAAAACTTACTGGGACAGGAAGAGGCGGAATGATGATAGCCCTTACCCCCGGTAAAGACTTGCAGGAAAAAGTTGCGCAAGCAATTAAAGCAAAAGGATATGCTGTAACAAAAACATTAGTTGGATAAATAATTATAGTTGAATCACTGAGGTGGGATGATGAAAGTAACGGTGAAAGCAAACGCAAATATAGCATTAACAAAATATTGGGGAAAGAAAGATGCGGCGCTAAAGACTCCGTGGAACAGCAGCACATCAGTAACTCTTGACGGTTTAGAAACAACCACCACAGTTGAATTTGACAAAAAATACAAGAAAGACGAGTTTGTCCTTGACGGAAAAGAGTTCGGCCCAGAAACGGACGAATTCAAAGAAGTAAAAGAACAGCTTGACATAATAAGAGGAAAAGCAAAAATAAAAGACAATGCAAAAGTTGTTTCAAATAATAATTTTCCTACTGCGGCAGGATTCGCTTCTTCAGCATCAGGACTTGCAGCACTAACTTTTGCCGCATCAAAAGCGGCAGGATTAAATCTTTCCACTAAGGAACTCAGCATAATATCCAGAATGGGCTCAGGATCAGCGAGTAGAAGCCTCATTGATGGATTTGCTATATGGCACAGAGGAAGTGCAAAAGACGGCTCGGACTCATTTGCAGAACAAATAGCGCCAAAAGAACATTGGCCAGAATTTAGAATACTCGGATGTGTTATTTCAAAAAATGCGAAGAAAATAAAGTCAAGGGCAGGAATGGCTCAGAGTGTAAAGACCTCCCCGATATTTGAGCAATGGTACACTAACGCAGAGAAAGACGCCCAAGCAATGGTGAAACTAATTAAAGAAAAGAAATTTGAAGAACTTGGAAAACTTGCTCAGAGTAACTGCATACTAATGCACGCTTGCGCAATGACAACTCAACCCCCAGTAATATACTGGGCTCCGGGGACGCTTGAAGTAATGCATAAGGTGCTTGAAATGCAAGACGAAGGGATGAAATGCTATTTCACAATGGACGGCGGACCGCAGGTAAAAATAATTTGCCTTGCTAGTGACGTGCCAAAAATAAAAGCGGCGCTCAAAGAGATTGAGTATGTGCATGAAGTGATTGAGTGCAAGCCTGGACTTGGTCCAAGAGTTGTGAAAGAGAATTTGTTTTGAAGGTGGTTTGATGAAGGTAACTGCGCCAGGAAAACTAATGCTAAGCGGAGAATGGAGCGTTCTTGAAGACGGAGTTCCATGCGTTGTAATGGCAATCGACCAGCGTGTCAGTGCGGACGTAACAGAATCAAACGAACTTATTTTTGCAGTTCCTGGAATGGGAATCACCGCGGTAAAAGCAAAATTTGACGGCAAAGTAACTCTTGATTGCCCTGATGATCAAAAAGAAAAATTAGTGTTTGTGGCAAAAGCGGTTGAAGCTACCTTGAGATATCTCCAGGATCAAGGGATAGCGATGAAGACTTTCAAGCTTGAAACAAATTCTGAAGATACAGTATTTGATGTAGGCGGAGGGAAGAAAGCTAAAGTTGGATTTGGAAGCTCGGCGGCAATCGTTGCGGCGACAGTAGCTGCCGTGATGGCGTTCCACGGGCAAGAGATTGCATTCCACAAAGCAAAAGAGCACATATTCAAGCTTGGATGCATCGCGCACTACCTCGCCCAAGGAAAAATAGGATCAAGTTTTGATGTTGCAGCCTCGACTTTTGGCGGAGCGCTAGTCTATCAGAAACCCGACATGAAATGGGTGAGCGCGGAACTCGCATCAGGCAAAAAAATAAGCGACATAGTGAAATCTGAATGGCCTTTGTTTATGGCTGAAACTATTGCACTCCCAAAAGATTTTGATTTAAGCATAGGGTTTGTAGGATACAGTGCCAGCACAAAAGACCTCATACTTAAGCTAAACACTTTTAAAGAACAACAAAAGCCTGAGTACCAGAGAATAATCGCCGATATCAAATCTACGACCCAAAGCTTGATTATTGCAATCAAAGCAAGCAATAAAACAGAAATTTTTGCTTTACTCAAAAAGAATAGGGTTCTCCTAAAAGAACTTTCGGACAAGAGCCAGAATAATCTTGAAACAAAAGAGCTCGCTCTACTTGCAGATATTGCTGACAGAAATGGCGGGGTGGGAAAATTCTCGGGAGCCGGCGGGGGCGACTGCGGAATAGCAATTACATTTGATAAAGTTGCAAAAGACAAGATTGAAAACGAGTGGAAATCAAATAACATCACTCCAATTTTGGTGGGGATCGCAAAAAAAGGTGCTTGCTAATGCCAGTTATGGCGAGGCCAAAATCCTCAAACAGATCAGATGTTGAACGATTGCAAAGAGTAAGCTCAGATGCTAATAATATGTTAGGGTGCGGTTCATAATGCCATTACGAAGACCCCCTTTGCAAAAAGAGCTTTCCCCTATGCGAGTATCCGTTCGCAGAACGGGCAAGGGGCGAAGCATGCCAAAAACACGCGCCTGGTCTTCGAGAAGACTATTCTATGAAAGAAAAATATATGGGATTGGAAAGCCCATAACCCAGAGAGCATACTTCTCGCCCAGCAGTAGAGAAATCAGCCTTGAGCTTTTCAGAGGCCCAAAAAGAAAAGAATTGGTTGGAGAGTTTAACAGCTCAGTCCAGACAACTGCTAAAGGAAAAATTGCCAGAATAAACTGGGTGAACGTAAGAAGCGACATGAGAAAAAAAGGCTTATTTTTTCAAATGCTTTCAGAAGCGCTCGCACTAATGAAAAAAAGAGGAATAAAAAGAGTGGATGCGCATGTTTCCGGGGGGGATAGCTCTTATTTGAAGCAAGGCTTCAAGATTGGTAAAAAGGATCTTGGAGGAATTTGGTACTACAAGGACTTATAGTGTGGGGCTAGTGCGTTAAGGCAATCAACGAAATTTGGTTGCCCAACATATTTTTAAACACTTAAAATCAATAATTAACTTATACAACTTTTTTAGAGCGAGATTATGAAGCAGATAATAGTGCTAGGAAGAGGCGGACAAGGAGCAGTTACTAGCTCCCAAATATTAGCGATAGCAGCGTTCGCTGATGGATTACACTCACAAGCATTCCCTAACTTTGGGGTGGAAAGAACCGGGGCTCCAGTAAGAAGCTACTGCCGAATTGACACAAAACCAATAAACCTAAGAGAACAAGTTTACGAAGCGAATTATTGCATAATACTTGACCCCACTCTAGTAAAGAATTTGACTGAAAAAGTCACCGACATGATAATTGTGAATACAAACAAGGATCCAAAATCGCTTGGCATCGATACCAAAGCCAAAATCAAGTGCATTGATATCACAAGCGTTGCGCTTAAGTATATTGGAAAACCGTTTGTAAATATCCCAATACTCGGAGCATTCGCTGCGGCGACAGGCGAAGTCACTCTTGAGTCTATAGAGAAAGCGGTAGAACAGCAGATGGGATCAAAAGGAACAATAGTTGGAAAAAACATTGCGACAATAAGAGAAGTTTATAATAACTCAAAAGCGGCAAAGAAATAAAATTTGGTTTGATGAGCATGGCACCGAAAATTTCAGCAGAAATTTGAGGTAAATAAAAATAGTGATTTTTATGGCAAAGAAAGAGAAAGCAAAAGAAAAAAGAACTGCAGTTTCTGCTTCATCCTATTCGGGAGAAAAAACGGCTACCGGAATCCCTCTAACTTGCGGAGCATCAATACTGACCCCGGGAACTTCAAAAGTTTACAAAACCGGCACTTGGAGAACATTCAAGCCCGAAATAGACCAGTCAAGATGCATCAAGTGCGCGAAGTGTTGGATGAGCTGTCCTGATGCTGCGATATTCATTGACAAAGAAGGAAAGTACCAAGTAAATTATGATTATTGCAAAGGGTGCCTCATATGTGCAAAAGAGTGTCCTGTAAAATGCATAAGTTATAAGGTTGAAGAGAAGTAATTGTTGAATATTATTGGTTGATAAGTATGGTAGAAAAAAGAGTAATGTCAGGGTCTGAAGCGATTGCAAACGCAGTAAAGCTATGCAAGCCTGCTGTTCTCCCAATGTATCCTATCACCCCAAGCACGCTCGTGCCAGAAAAACTTTCAGAGTACGTAGCGAACGGCGAACTAAAAGCCGAAATGATTTACGTTGAAAGCGAACACTCCGCCGCCTCGGCGCTATACGGGGCATACACGGCAGGAGTAAGATCTTTCACCGCAACAGCCTCGCAAGGCCTTGCATTGATGTATGAAATATTGCCAATAATTTCTGGTTCGAGACTTCCTGCTGTTATGATGGTCGCAAACAGAGCTCTTTCAGCGCCGCTAAATATTTGGAATGATCATTCTGACGCGATGTCGGCAAAGGATCAGGGTTGGATACAGCTCTACTGCGAAAATGCGCAGGAAGCATTTGACACAACACTCATGGCTTATAGGATTGCAGAAAACGAGGGCGTGCTTTTGCCAGTGATGGTTTGTGTTGACGGATTTGTTTTGACACACATGTACGAGCCTGTGCAAATAGAAGATGCTGATAAGGTTAGCGCATTTGTCGGCGAATACAAACCACACAATTTCTTGGACACTTCTAATCCTAAGACTTTTGGCGCCTTCGCACAACCAAACACTTACTTCGAATTCAAGGAAGCCCAACAGAAAGCAATGATGAATTCGCTTGACATAATAAAAGAGATGAATGTAGAATTCGCAAAGAAATTCGGCCGCTCCTACGGAAATGGATTATTGGAACTAATTGACATGAAAGATGCAGAATATGCAATAATGGTGGCAGGAACAACAGTGGGAACCGCACGCGAAGTTGTTGACGAACTGCGCGCAAAAGGAAAAAAAGTTGGAATAATAAAAATAAAATCGATAAGACCTTTTCCAGTTGATGACCTCAAAAACGCTACAAGGAAACTTAAAGGTCTTGGAGTAATTGACAGGCACATTTCAATAGGGTATGAAGGACCACTTTGCACTGATACTCGAGCAGTTCTTGCTGGAGAAAAAGTTAAGATTAGCGGATTTATTGCTGGCCTAGGCGGACGCGACATTGACAGGACAAGAATAAGAGATGCATTTGATTTAGTAATGAAAGGAAAAGAAGGAAAATGGTTAAAGTAAGGTAGATGAGGTATGAATAAACTCGCATTGATTTTGATAGGGGCTTTTTCGCTAGCTTTGCTCTTTGGATGCACGCAAGTACCAATTAACAATTCAGTTTCAGATTCAAATGAAATTGTAGCCCAAGCACCAAGCACCGGTTCAACTATTGATGTTAAATCAAAATTTTGTGTTGATACTGTACATGGATGGAAATGCGTGCTTGACAAAAGCATGTTTGCCGGAGACTATGAATATTCAACAGCGCAAAGCGAATTATCAGCTCAATGCGCGGCAGTACAAGACGCATTGAATTCGGGACACGGGACAGATAACAATCTAGTGCTTTACTGCGAATTTATTTTAAAAGACGCAGGAGCATCCTGTGAATCATCGTATGATTGCATTGGCTACTGCGAACCAGCATATGACGGCAATACTTATTATGGCATAATGGGGACGGAAAAGACATATATACAAACATGTCCTGACTGTAAAGGGGAGTGCTCGAAATATTACATAAGCGAACTGAAAGACAACACTACCGATTTCACAATTCTTGACAGCGGTCTTTTGGAGCATGCCGCACTGCACGTAAAGTAATATTGGATTAAAATAGTGATGATTATGGCGATAATGGGTGTTGAAGAGAAAGAGTTCTTTGCCAGTGGGCATAGGGCTTGCGCAGGATGCGGAGAGGCCATTGCAATAAGGCACATACTCAAAGCCGCGGGCGCCGATACTATTGTAGTAATGGCCACCGGGTGCATGGAAGTTGTATCTACCCCTTATCCTGAAACAGCTTGGGAAATCCCTTGGGTTCACTGCGCTTTTGAAACAGTTGGTTCAGTTGCAAGCGGAGTAAAAGCTGCGCTAAAAATCAAAGGCAATAATAAGACAAACGTAATAGGAATCGGCGGAGACGGAGCCATGTTTGACATAGGGTTTGGCGCACTAAGCGGAGCGGTAGAAAGAGGGCACAAAATACTTTACGTCGTCACAGATAATGAAGCTTACATGAACACCGGAATCCAGCGAAGCGGAGCAACCTTCCCTTACGCAAGCACAACCACAACTCCTGCGGGAACAGTAATTGCAGGGAAGCAGGAACCAAAAAAACCTCTTCCATTCATAATCGCGGCCCACGGGGCAAAATATGTTGCATCAGCGAGCGTAGCAAATTTGTATGATCTGAAAGCAAAAGTGCAAAAAGCCCTAGCAACTGATGGGCCAACAATGCTCCACGTTTATGTCCCATGCTTGCCAGGTTGGAAAATAGATTCTTCAATTACACTTGATATTGCAAGAAAAGCGCTTGACACAACAGCATTTGTTCTTTATGAAATCGAAGACGGTGTTCTGAAGATAAACAACAAGCCATCAGAAAAGAAACCAATAGAAGAGTACTTGATGATGCAAGGCCGCTTCAAGCATGTGACTCCGGAAATCAACAAGAAAATACAAGACTATGTTGACAAGAGATACGCTTTCTTAGTTGAGAACGACGGCAAGAAGATATTTGACACGCTGTTCTGATTCTGGATTTTTTAGGCATTATTGAAAATTGAGATCGGCTATCGGATTAGACCAATATTCTTTTGCAGGGAATGAAGTTTCTTTTCCATCAGAGTTTGTAATTTTTAGTCCGTAAAATCTTAAGTTTTTATCCCAAAGTTTGTAATCGTTGCAGACTGTGCAAAGTGTTCCTCCTGCAACATCATTATCAGAACATTTTTTGCCGTTTCTTCCTAGCACATATAATCCTGCATCAACTGCTGGATTACTTGGGATATTGATTATTGTGCCTACGGGATATTCATAGCTATACCCTGTTTTTGCATATCCTGCCCAACAATCATTAAATTGTAAAACAAGATTATGTTTTACTGAAGTGTCGCCCTTGAAATAATACGTAAATACTTTTGATTCGTTATGATCATAGTATCCATTAATCCCAGTTATGTCAAATTCAGCTACTTTTTGACCATCTATTATTAGATATGCGAGCGAAGGAGTATAGAAACAATCAAAGCGTACATTGTTTGTTGGATTTTTGCACTCAACATTGTTTGGCACAGGGAAAGGAACATATCCCGCATTTCCAGTGGCATAATCGCCCAAGTTGACATCAATTCTGTAACCTATCCCGCCAACTCTCAATGCTCTTAAAGAATCATTAACACTCTGTTCGCCAGTATCAGTCTGACTCTGTCCGCCTGAGAGAACCCCAGTCACAGCAAGTATTACAATAGCAACAACAAGTATGGCTGCGCCAATAATGAGCAGGTATTCAATTGCGCCTTGCGCACTTTTTTGCATAGTAGAACAATGTTTTTTGAGTATTTATTTTTTTGTTTTGGCTTTTTGCAGTTTCATTCTTGCAAGCCTAAGTGCCGCCTTTGGGGTTGAAACAAGCCTTACGGTCGCATTTAGCGGCGTTTGCCTTCGTGCCATAGCCTGCGAGTATCTGTTGATGCTTGCAGCATGCTCAAAAGCATTTGCCAAAGGTTCAACAGGTCTAAAGGCTTCTTGCCCCCTTCGAACTTTTCCCACATAAGCTTTGTATTTGTCCGCGTATATTTCATTAGCGAGCCTAAAAGTCTTGCCGGTTCTATTCATTTTCGCAGAAGCTTCATTTACTCTTTTTCTCATTATTGGCATATAATCACTAATACTATGTTGTTTTGGAATATTATAAAACTATGGTTTTATGCGTTGCCTTGCGGCCCAAATAAAAGTCTTTTCATCCATCAAGTCTATATGAAGCTCTATTTCATTACAGGAAACAAGCACAAGTTTGACCAGGTGCGAGAAATCCTTTTGCCCGAAATTCAAGTTGAACAGATGAACCTTGATCTTGATGAGATACAGGAAATAGATCCAAATAAAGTGATTGCCCACAAAATAGAGGAAGCAAAAAAGAAGCATGTGGGTGAATTCATTCTTGAAGATGTTTCATTGTGTATAGACTCGTTAAACGGATTGCCCGGGCCTCTTGTTAAGTGGTTCCTAAAGTCTCTCGGAGCGAAAGGGATCTATGAACTCACAAAGAAAACCGGCAACATGAATGCACATGCAAGAGTAATATTTGGGTATTTTGACGGAAAACGCACTCACTTCTTTGAAGGAAAAATAGAAGGAGAAATCTCGTCGCCTGGAAAAGATGACGGCTTTGGGTGGAATCCAATATTCAAACCAAAAGGATTTGACAAAGTAATTTCCGAAATGACTCAAACAGAAAAAATAGCAGTTGGCTTAAGGAAACAGGCGCTTGACAGACTCAAAGAGCACCTTCTTGCAACAAAAGAATCCTTATGATTTGTGGCCGAGCAAATTTTGGACTCTCTTTATGGGCAGACCGGTTGCTTCGCAAAGCTTTACAACTTTTTCTTTGTTTTCTTTCAATCCTTTCCAATCGAGAATAATTTCCTTCGCACCGCTCTTTTCAATCATCTGCTTAAGGAGATCTTCATCAAGTTCGCCAAGAGCATATTTCGGGCAAATGTGCCCAAAAGCGTAAGGCTGACGCAAGATTAGTTTTGTAAAGTCGGGTGCGTAGTGCCCTCCGCCAAGGCCAACAACTATAGTGTTATTTTGTTCAAGGGTGAAACTTTTTTCGGTTTCTTCAATCACAGTTTCGGCAATAACTTTCGCCGCAGCTTCATTCTTCCACTCGTTTTCAGTCCCGCCTACTTCAATAAACAAAACTCCTTTTTCGATAAGGGGCCCATGGTGAGTTACTTCAAGACATACGGAAAACCCTTTCGCTGAAAGTTCACTTGAATTGCATTTTTTTTCAAGCGCTCGTAAATAATTAGCGCAAAGAATAGGCAAAGTCCCTGAAAGCAACTTATCTTCTCCCCCATAAAGCGCTTTTCCATAATTTCCAATATGGTGGACAGTAAGACTTTTTGTTCCGGCAGCGCTTGCGTGTCTTGAAAGAAACACCATCTTACTTTCTTTTATTTTTGAGGCGTCAACATGAATTGAGTCCTCTTCAAAAGTGTAAAGTACAGCCCAGCCCGGAAAGCCAATTTCATTAATCTTCTCCAGTATAAGCTGAGCAGCGATATCCGTCTTTGACACAATTAAGGCTATTTTTTCCATATTTCTCGCTAAATACTATGCTGGCGGAAGGGTTTAAGTAGATTTTTAAGGATTAATTTTCTTAATATTTCAAGAAAGGTGGTTTAATGGTAGTTGAATATGGAGAATTCAAAGGAAACAAAATGATAATCTTAAAGAGAACTGAACAGGACACTTTTCCTTTCCAGTTCGGAAAAGGCAAGGCAAAACTCATAGTGGAAAACTACGATGCAATAAAGAAATTCGTTGAAGAGAACCCTTAATTATTTATAAGATATTGATCTTTGTCCTGTGCAAAGCATTTTGCGCAGGGCATATGAATCTTTTTATACTCCTTTAGTGTTAGTTTTTCATGCTTTTCAGAAAAGACGCCTATGTGGATTTGACAAAGTTGTTCAGCCCAAAGAGCGTAGCAGTGATAGGCGCTTCGAATACTCCTGGTAAAGTAGGTTATGCCATAGTGAAAAACCTAATAGACGCTGATTTTGCAGGAGAAGTTTTTCCAATAAACCTAAAAGATGCCTGCGTCCAAGGGATCACAGCTTATCCTTCAGTGCTTAAAGTAACAAAATCAATTGACGCTGCAATAATAGTTATCCCTTCACAATTTGTTCCTGCAACGATGAAAGAGTGCGCTCAAAAAGGAATCAAAAATATTGTGATAATTACTGCGGGATTCGCAGAAACTGGGCCTGAAGGAATGAAACTCCAGGAAGAGATAACAAAAATAGTTAAGGAACATAACCTAAATGTTGTTGGGCCAAACACGCTTGGAATAATTAACACTGAAAATGGTTTGAATGGATCTTTCTCAGCAACTTATCCTCAGCAGGGAAGTATTGCGCTAGTTTCACAATCCGGCGCATTATGCACCGCAATTCTTGATTGGGCAAGGCAAGAAAAAATCGGGTTTAGCAAATTTATTTCAACAGGAAACAAAGCATTTATGGATGAATCCCATTACTTTTCCTTTCTTGAAAGAGATCCGCGAACAAAAGCAGTTTTTGCTTATATGGAATCGGTGAAAGATACAGATTCTTTCCTTAAGGCGGCATATCACTTAGCAAAAAAGAAACCTGTTGTTCTAATAAAATCCGGAAGATCAGACGCAGGAAAAAAAGCTGCATCATCACACACGGGAGCTCTCAGCGGAGACGACAATATTTTTACTGTTGCCTGCAAAAAAGCGAACATTATGAGAATGAACTCTGTCGAAGGATTCTTCGATATGGCAAAACTCGTATCAAAACTAAAAAAATTAAAAGGACTAAAGCTTGCAGTGGTGACCAATGCCGGCGGACCAGGAGTAATAGCAGCAGACTCCGCTGCAGTCCACAAGTTTGAGCTTCCGACATTTAGCGAAAAAACTCTCGAAGCTGTGAGAAAAATAAATCCACACGCATCAAACCCTCTTGACCTAATAGGTGACGCGAAGCCAATCGATTATAGAACCGCGCTAAAGATGCTCCAAAACGATCCGAACGTGGATCTTGTTTACACGCTCTTAACCCCCCAAAGCATGACAGATCCTGAAAGAGTTGCAGACATCGTAGTTTCATTAAACAAAAAGAAGCCGATAATTTGCTCATTCATGGGAGGGACAGCGGTAAGTCACCCGCGAAAATATCTCAAAGAACATGGAGTAGTTGATTTTGAAACTCCTGAAAGAGGAATAAAGGTTCTTTCAAGAATGCAAGGATACTTGGAAAGAAAACAAATAAATAAAGTTTTCGACCAAAAGGTAAAGCCTGATAGAAAAATAAAAAAAATGCTTGAAGGAAAGAAACAGCTCACAATGGAAGAAGCATTCTTTTTGCTCAGAGAATCTGGAATTATGGCCGCAAAGACAACTTTTATTTCAACCGCCCAAGAAGCCGCCCTTATCGGGTTAAGGTTCCCTGTTGCGGTAAAAGTGGCAACAGGCCTTGCGCATAAAACCGATTACGGTCTGGTTAAAGCAAACATTTTGACAAAAGAGGAGCTTGTGGAAGTCGTGCAATGTATGGTTGAAAAATTAAAAGAATTAAATGTCGTTCGCCCAAGATTTGCTGTTCAAGAAATGGTAAAGGGGCAGGAAGTGCTCGTGTCAGCGATAACAAACGAATTCGGAAAAGTGCTCACCTATGGCCTTGGCGGAATATTTGTCGAGATAATGAAGGATTTTTCGCAAAAGATTGTTCCAATAAATGACTCGGATATTGACGAGATGCTTGCCGAAGTAAAAGGAACAAAAGTCTTAATGGGGGCAAGAACAAAGAAGCACTACGATGTTGAAGGCCTGCGGAGGATGCTAAAATCCCTAAACAACCTCGTGATAGCTTACCCTGAAATAAAAGAAATAGAGTTCAATCCTGTGATAATAACAGAACAAGGCTGCTACGCCGTTGATGCGGTTGTTACTCTCCAATAGTCATTTTGAGCCAATTTTTAAACTTCACTTTGTAGAATTGATTTATGTCCAATATAGGATCGCTTAAGTTGAATGGCGAGTTGTTTCTCGCCCCGATGGCGGATTACACAAACGTCGCCTTTCGTGCGCTTTCTAAGGAATACGGCGCAGCGCTTCTTTACACAGAATTAATTTCTGCCAAAGCCCTCACAATGAAGAATAAAAAAACCCAAAGTATGCTTAGGGTGAGCGAGGACGAGAAACCTGTATTTTTACAGCTTTTTGGGAATAAGCCTGATGATTTCCAGAAAGCCATCACTATGGTAGAAAAAAAATATTCAAGCAACTTTGCTGGGTATGATCTTAATTGCGGTTGTTCCGTTCCAAAAGCGCTCAAAGGGAAATACGGTTGTTCTTTAATGGAAGATCCACAAATTGTAGGACAAATCGTTGGCGCCATGAAGGAACATAGTAATGGAAAACCCGTAACAGTAAAAATGCGTCTTGGCCTGCACAAAGGGAAAGAAACATTTTTGGAAGTTGCAAAGGAAGCTGAAAAAGCGGGAGCCGATGCGTTTTGCCTTCACCCCCGTTTTGGAAGCGATGGGTATGGGGGAAATGCTGATTGGTCAAAAATAAAATTATTAAAAGAAAATGTTTCAGTGCCCGTTATTGGAAACGGCGACATAAAGGTTCCTGATGATGTTTTGCGCATGAAGAATGAAACAAATTGTGATTTTGAAATGATTGGTCGCGCCGCAATGGGAAACGCTTTTTTCTTCAGGCAGGCTAGCGATGCTCTTAAGGGTAAGAAATTATTTCCCAAAGAAAAGAAAGATTTCTTTAATGAGGGGAAAAAGTTTTTGGAACTCGCCAAAGAACACTCGCTAAAAACCAATGACATAAGGCCTTACTTTATCAGCCTCGCAAAAGGATTTGAAGGTGCTTCAGTTCTGCGAAACAAGTTCGGATTAAGCAAATCAATTGACGAGATTAGTACGGTGTTTTTTTCATCACTAGCTTGAAGGTTGAAGAAACATTTCAGATTCTATCATATCATTAACCGCTCTTGAGGAAAAATACTCCAAGTCAGTTGCCGGATAGGACATAGGCTTCGCCGGAACGTATCTTCTTGAAAGCGCATCTTTTTTTGTTATTTCTTTGATGCTCGTTCCAATACGCGCATGGAAAGGATCAGCCTCCCAATATTTTCCGTCCAGTTCAAATATGACTGTTGAGTGAAATCTTATTGCTTCCCCGTTTAGTTGTCTTGAAATTCCAGGATTAAGTTTTATTTTAGTTTTCCTTTCAATCGCTTTTAATGTCTCATAAAGTGCGAGGGAGGCCGGGTGGCATCCTCCTTGCGGGAGAAGACTTGGCTTTGAAGTTCCTTTGCCGGGAATATATTGAGCCGAAAGGAGCCCTTTGACATAAATTGCTTTTTTTCTAGCGACTGCAAATCCGTCATCTTTAGCCCTGTTTCGTCCAATAACTTCTCTCATGGCGTTGCCCAAGTTGCCTCTTTTAGCATAATTTACTGGTTTTATGAAAGCGCCAATTTCTTTAGTTAGGGCGTTAATAGCTTCTAACGTAACGGCCCTTCCTCTTATCAGACGCTTAATCCCATAGTCTCTTGGGAGTCTCTTTATCTTCAACCCCTTAGAGTTCCTTTTCAGTGGCATACAATAAGATTGCACTTTCAATGATTAAAAAACTGACGCTTTGCAAAGTTATGGGGCGTAAGTCTTTCTATCGGGGGTGGCCTTCTTTATGAGAGATAAGGAGGATTGCTCAAAAAGTCTTTTGCACTTGTCAGAACAGTATCTTTGGTCTTCTTTGACCTCGTAAATCACACCGCACCTGACACATATTTTATGCATAATTTCCACCCTTTTACGTACTTGTCCCAAATACTGCTTTTAAATCAACCTAAAAAGAATCAGATTTTTAAAGAGCTCAATTTAACTCGTGGTTTTGGCGTTTTCTCGTTCTTTATCCTGCGCACAATTAAAAACCTGGGGTGACGTAATATAGTCATGATTAAGAGTGCGGCAAAAGACATCGAAATGCAGCGCGTAAAGAAATCAAAGAAGGCAGTCGAAGACGTAAAGAGACTTGAACGCGTTGATGCGATGAACAAGGACAATGATTCGCAAGAAAAGATTTTCAAAGAGGCCGAGATATGGCTTTCAAAGAGACAAGATCTCTTGAAGATGTCTGAAGTGAGTCTGATACTTGACACATATGACGATATTTTCTCAGATTTTGATCCAAGACCGTACAATGAAAGGGCGCTTTCGGACGATTTGCTTTTAGAATTAAAACGCGCAACAAGAGAAAGGTCTTCAGGAGTAATTGAACTAAAATTTTTGGTTCCGCTCCACGCACGCGATTTGAACTATGAATCTTTGATTAAGAGAAGACTTAAAGATCACTTCAAAAAACACTACGAATACGAGTCAACCGAGATTGGCAATATGAAAAAGAAAGGAATTCTTCTCGCAGGCGCAGGCCTTACACTCTCAGCGCTTGCGGCAGTAGTATTGCCTAACGCATCAGAAAATGTTTTCTTTAACGTGATAATTGTTTTAATCGAACCTGCGGCGTGGTTCACAATTTGGACTGGATTTGATTCCCTCTTCAATTTGTGGAGACAAAGAGAACCTGATCAGCAATTCTATAATAAGATGACAAAATCAGAAATAACTTTCATTCCTTATTAAGAGTTAATAGTCTAGGGTTTTTGAAAAAATTATTTTTCTTCGATTCCGAATTGCTTGTCAATATCTTCGGCGCTCTTTTTCAATTGCGAAAATATTCTGTTAACGTCCTCTTCAATATCCTCTATTGTTCTTTGCATTGACTTGCTTCTTGCGCAATAAAATCTACCGTTTTTTTCGATGAGTCCTGATCTTAGCAGATTATTCAAATGATTTATTACAGATCCTCTCGACATCCCGATTCTTTCTGCAATTGCAATGCTTGTGAGCGCTTCGCCTTTTTCAGTTGAAAGAACAATCTCTTTGAAAACCGCCGCTGCGTTTTTATCCTTGTCAATTGGTTCAAAGAATCCTAAAGAAGAACATATCCACGCAAGTTGGTTTTCAAAATCATCCTTAAAGGGGCGTTCGACCTTTCTGATTACAACTTTGAAGTACCCTCTTTTTGGGGAAAAGTGCCTTACTGAGGCTTTCATTATAGGTAATCGCTCAATTGGGCTAGATTCAGCCATAATAATACTATGTCTCGGTAAAGGTTTATAAACATTTTGTCTAAATTAATTAGTTATTGTCCACATAGTTTGGACGTTTATAGTGTTGTTTGGTGATAAAAGTGTTTCAAAACCCCCTAAAAGGTCAAGAAAACCCTAAAAAAGAGCCTAACGTAGCTCAAAAGGACCACCAAATAAACGAAACAAACCCTGCGCCAAGCATTAATGCTCCCGTGGGGGCTAAAGAAGCAGCTTCCCCCCCAAAACCAAGGGAAGAAGTTCTTGGAGAAAAAATTACTGATCTTACATTAACATTACAAAGACTACAGGCAGAATTTGAAAATTATCAGAAGAGAACGACAAAACAAACAGAAGAACATAAGCAGTTCGCAAACGCAAACATGTTGGAACAATTACTACCCGTGCTTGATTCGCTTGAACAGGGGGTACAGCACAGTAAAGATTTGGTGATGATAAACGATCAACTAATAACAATTTTGAAAAAAAATGGATTGGCAAAAATAGAGGCAAAAGAAGGAGTACATTTCAATCACGAAACAATGGACTGCCTCATAACAGAAAAAAACGAAAAACAAAAAAATGACACAGTATCAAAAGTTCTTCTTTCAGGGTACAAGCTCCACGGAAAAGTGCTTCGGCCCGCGAAAGTAAGCATCGTGAAAAATAATTAACATGCAGAAAAGTTGAAAATCAAAAGATTTATGTTAATGGAAGTATTTGGAGGAATCAAAAATGGCAAAGATAATAGGAATTGATTTAGGAACAAGCAATAGTGCTGCGGCAGTACTCGAAGGGGTAAAACCAAAGATAATACCCTCTGCGGAGGGAAACACAGTTTACGGAAAAGCCTTCCCAAGCTACGTAGCGTTCTCAAAGGACGGAAAACTAATTGTTGGTGAACCCGCAAGAAGACAGGCGGTTACAAATCCTGACAGAACAATAACAAAAGCAAAGAGAAAGATGGGAACAAACCACAAATACAAAATAGACGACAAAGAATACACTCCTCAGCAAATATCCGCGTTCTTACTCCAAAAAATAAAGCGCGACGCCGAAAGCTTCCTCGGAGAAAAAGTAGAAAAAGCAGTAATCACAGTGCCGGCATACTTTGACGACAACCAAAGACAGGCAACAAAAGACGCAGGAAAAATTGCGGGGCTTGATGTAGTAAGAATAGTTAACGAGCCAACAGCAGCATCACTCGCATATGGCCTTGACAAAAAACAAAAAGACATGAAAATATTGGTATTCGATCTTGGCGGAGGAACGCTGGACGTAACAATCATGGAACTCGGCCAGGGAGTTTTCGAAGTAAAATCAACTTCAGGAGACACTGAGTTAGGCGGAACAGACATGGATGAATACATCCTCAAATACATCGCCGCTGAATTCAAAAAAGATCAAGGAGTAGATGTCACAAAAGACTCCATAGCAATGCAAAGACTAAGAGAAGCAAGCGAGAAAGCAAAAATAGAGCTCTCAACAATGATGGAGACGGACATAAACCTTCCATACATTACGGCAGATGCCACAGGACCAAAACATTTGGTGATGAAGATCAACAGGGCAAAACTCGAAGAACTAGTTGAGCCTTTGATAAAAAGATGCGAAAAGCCAATAACTCAAGCGCTTGCTGACGCAAAATTAACTGCTGCCGAAGTGGCAAAAATAATACTAGTTGGCGGACCAACAAGAATGCCAATAGTCCAAAACTTTGTAAAGAAAGTCACAGGACAAGAGCCTGAACGAGGAGTAGACCCAATGGAGTGCGTAGCAATGGGCGCTGCAGTCCAAGCCGGAGTACTCGCTGGAGAAGTAAAAGATGTTTTACTACTTGACGTAACTCCACTAAGCTTAGGAATTGAAACTCTCGGGGGAGTATCAACAAAGATAATTGAAAGAAACACAACAATCCCGACAAAGAAGTCGCAGGTATTTTCAACGGCGGCAGACAATCAAACCACTGTTGACATACATGTTCTCCAAGGAGAAAGACCTCTTTCAAGGGACAATAAAACTTTGGGAAAATTCCAACTATCCGGTATCTTGCCAGCTTCAAGAGGAATGCCTCAAATTGAAGTATCTTTCGACATTGATGCGAACGGAATAGTTCACGTAACCGCAAAAGACAAAGGAACAGGAAAAGAAACAAGCATAAAGATTGTTTCATCGCAGAAACTTAACGACGAAGAAGTCGAAAAGATGAAGAAGGAAGCTGAATCGCACGCGGACGAAGACAAGAAAGTAAAAGAAGAAATTGAAATATACAACGAAGCCGATTCGACGGTTTACAGCACAGAAAAGATGCTTGTAGATTTGGCCGGAAAGGTAAGCGACAAGAATAAGGCCGACATTGAAAGCAACCTTAAGGATCTTAAGGAAGAGCTTGCAAAAGAGAAGAAAGATGCCAAGGCAATGAAATCAAAGATCGAAGCCTTGAACAAGAAGCTCATGGAGATAGGTTCAGAAGTATACGGAAAAGTACAACAGGAAAAGACAAACGTTACCGAAGAGCCTGAAGTAGGAGAAGATAGCGGAGGCGAAAAGGATGACAATGTCGTTGACGCAGAATTCAAAGAAAAAGACAACAAATCAAAAAAGTGAAATTCGATTGGCACCTAAGTGCCAAAAGGCTGATGCCAAAGGGGCATCCGCCCCAAATATGAACCAATTGTGGCTCGCTTCGTAAAGGCTCCCGCGAGCACATTTATTAAACCCTTTCGGATTTGGCTCTGAAAGAAACAAAATAAGAGGCGACTAAAAAAATGGCAAAGGATTACTACGAGATTCTCGGCCTAAAAAAAGGCGCCCCAATAGAAGAAGTGAAACGAGCATATAAGGAGCTTGCAAAAAAATATCACCCTGACGTATCAAAAGAAGAGAACGCTGAAAAAAAATTCAAAGAAGTAGTTGAAGCTTATTCCATACTGTCTGATTCTGAAAAGAAACAAAATTATGACAACTATGGCGACAAGTACCAGAACTTCGAAGGGTACCAGGGCGGATATGGCCAGAAGATGGACTTTGATTTTGAGGACATATTCAATCAGTTCTCGGGCTTCTCAGGTTTTGGGGACATTTTCGGTGAACAGCGCGGAGGGCAAAGAAGATCACAATCGCGCGGAGACTATGGGGAAGACATAAAAGTCAACCTTACTCTCACTTTTGAAGAAGCAGTATTTGGAACAACAAAAGATATCTCTTACGAAAAAATTGAGCGCTGCGAAAAATGCGAGGGCACAGGCGCAGAAGGAGCAAAACTAAAGACATGCTCTCAATGCAAAGGATCAGGCGCAACAATACGCGAACAGAGAACTCCCTTTGGCACAATGCGAATGCAAACTACTTGCAGAACATGCAACGGAAGAGGAGAAGTTGCTGAGAATTCATGCTCCGCCTGTTCGGGTCAAGGATTTGTCAGATCAACAGCAAATGTATCTGTTAAGATTCCAGCCGGCGTGAACACGGGAAATCATTTGCGCCTCCAAAACAAAGGGAACCAAGGAAGAGACGGGGCTGGAGACTTGTATGTCATAATATTTGTTCACACTCATGAAGTATTCAAAAGAGACGGCGAAGACATTTACGCAGAAGTTCCCCTCTCTTTTGCAGAAGCGGCACTTGGATCAGAAATCGAAGTTCCAACACTACAAGGCAAAGCCGACCTAAAAATCCCCGCGGGAACCCAGACTGGAACAATATTCAAGATGAAAGGGAAAGGGATAAAGAGCCTCAAATCAGAATCTCACGGCGACGAGTATGTGAAAGTAATAATCGAGACTCCTAAAAAACTTTCAAAGAGACAAAAAGAGATTTTAGAAGAATTCTTAAAAGATGAAGGGGCTGCAAAGAAACGTAAAGGATTCTTTGACAAGATATTTGGGAAAGACTAGTTTAATTCTGGAGACTATTCTTCAACCTTCTTTTTGCCAAAGAACTTCTTATAACCCAAAAATCCAAGCGGTACCAAAGCGACAATTGCCAGTACTATCATTATTATTTGGATTGCGTTAAGCCCCGCTAAAGTATCTTTTGCATCTCCTATGGCTGCTCTTGCAAGCTCTTCCGCATTAGAATAGTTTCCGTCATTAAGTGCAAGAATTGCGGCATCATATTTCTCCAAAAGAGCTTCCGAATCATTTGTTTTTGTGATTAGCGCTTTTAGTTCTGCTAGCGCTGCCTGAGCCCGAGCCCTTGAAATATTTCCTTTCTTTATTGAACTTTGGGCATCATCAAGCAAACTGCTTGCTTCAATGTCATTTGCGCTTTCAACTAGAGGGACAATGTTTTCCACTGAAAATGTGCAGCTAACAAGCCCCTTGTTCCAAATATTTGTGCAACATGCCCCGTTTTCCTCAAAACAATTTCCTCCGCAAACAGTTCCTTTGCAGACGCAAGAGTGATTTTCAAGCGAATAACTTGATCCGCAGTCAAGTTTTTCACATTGTTCCGCAATGCATTTCTCGTCATCCATGCAATCACTTTGTATGGAGCAAGGATTTCCGGCGCTTATGGCCTGGCAAATATTATTGGCACATTGTTCATCTATGCCGCACTCTCCATCCACTTCGCATTCTGGGGTTGAAACATTAGCGTCATCATTTGTATCTGGGGTTTGGTTGCATGTGCCAGCTCCCTCACAACCATTTAGTGAACTTCCATCGCAATCATAATATCCTGTCTTGCATTGGCAGATCCCTGTTGCAGTCGAACAAGTGGAGTTTGTTCCGCATGTTATTCCTGCGCATTTGTTTGTATCTATTTGAAGAGCGCTTTTTGTGCACAATCCATTTGAGCACCTTTTCCCGCTCGCGCATTTTGTGCCGCAGGTGCCGCAATTATCTGAATTAGTATTAGTGTTTGTTTCGCATCCGTTTGTAAGATTCATATCACAGTTCTTCGTATCAGTTGCGCAGAACTTGCACAAGCTGTTTTGGCAGTATTGGTTTATTGTGCACACTACTGAATTACCTTGCTGGCAAGTTCCCCAATTTCCCTGATCGCAGTTTTGCGTTCCAGTTCCGCAATACGTCCCCTGATTAGGGGTACAATCGCGGAAAAGTGCTTTGCATGAATATTTGCAGTCGCCTGGGGTTTCATTGTATGAAGCAATAAGAGTAGTTGGCCAAGCCCCGTTAGTGTATGTTTGCAAGTAATCTCCACTTTGCCCGTTGTCATTCCATTTTGCATTCTCAGGGAGATTTCCCCCCACTGCAGTTATTTGGCAATCAGTTGTTCTTGTCGCAAGAAGACAGCTTCCCCCAGACTGGTAATACCCTTGTTTGCAATTCCATGCACAATCCTGTGCGACTTCACTATAATGTGAAACAAGTCCAGAAGGAGTGTAAGATCCGTTCACGCTTGTCTGGGTGTATTTTCCGTTTTGTCCGAAATCATTCCAATCAGAATTTGAGGGTTTGCTTGAAGAACAAGTAGCCTCTCTTGCGTTGGCAATGCAAGTGTTTGTGGATGAGGAGTAAAGATAATCTGAAGAAGCGCATTTCCAATTACATTCTCCAACAGTGGTGTTGTAAGTATAAGTTTTCGTAGTTGGCAAAAATGTTCCGCTTGAATTAGCTGTCTGAACAAATTGGGTTCCGCTAGAACCGCTGTTTGATATTGCATTTGCAGGAATACTTCCTGAGCAAGTTCCATTTTGAGTTTTCCAGGCGCAGGAACTAGTGCATCCTGTGCTATTTTGTATGCAAGTAAATGTTTCATCAGTGCTTCCGTCGCAGTCATTGTCTTTTCCGTCACAGGTTTCAGTTGAAGTAGGGCCGGCACTTACTGAGCAATTTCCATATGATGTACTCCATCCTTGTGCGCCAAGGCATGTTTTGTTTTTTGTTCCTGTTCTTGCGCATTCTCCAATTCCAGCTGTACAAGTTGTTGAAGGGACTATGAGTCCGTTATCCACTGTTTTGTCGCAGTCATCATCCCAACCGTTGCATTCTTCAGCGCTTGAATAGCAATCCACTTGTATCCAATCAATTCCAAACTTCACCCAGTTTGATGCAGTGGCCACTACGTTAGGATTTCCTATAATAATATAGGGGTTTGTTGAACCTGGCGAGTCATAACTGGTGTTAGTAGTAGCATATACACTTCCTCCTGAAGGATAGTTGTCCATTATTGAATAATTGCTGCCGTCTCTTGTGAAGGTGTAAGTTTTGTAAGCGTCTGTTGGGTAGAAGCATTTCTCTCCGCTTGAAAGTTGTAGGCAAATTATTCCTGTTCCAGGATCCCAGTTCGTTCTTGCAGGGTCGGAGCTTTCCCAAACCTGCCCTAAAAGTTCATTGTTTGTTCCGACAAAATAAATTCCGGCACCATATCCCCCATATCGGTCATAAGTTATATTTGTTCCAACTCTTAGCCTCTTCGATTTGGGTATCTTTCCAGCGATGCTTTTCAGCGAGGGGAAAACTTTTCCTATTGAGAATAGCCAGGCTCTCCCATCAATAAAAAAAAATCCGCCATCTGATCCACTAAATCCTGAATCAGAAGATTTTGTCACTTCCCATTTTGAGTAATCAAGGGCGGTAGTGAAATCATCTCTAAAAACCATTTGCCAGCCTTCAGCAAAAGCCACCTGAGTCAACAAAGCAAATGTAAAAAGCAAAATTAGTATTTTTAGCGAAGTGCGCATTAAATACAAAAGAATTTGGGCTTAATAATGATTTTGGAGGGCCGGAATAGGACTTTTGGGTGGGTTGAACTCAAAAAAAGCCGGAAGTAAGGATTATTAATGGGGGAATGAGTCTTATTCCTAGAAGGGGTTATGGGCTTGAAGTCTAACATTTCTGATTCGATTAAAGAAGTATACTTCGGCCTCGAGCAAAAATGGTACGATGTTCTTGAGAGAATCAACGATTATGTCCCCATCCTTAAGGTTACTGACAAGATAGATGCAGTTGTCCCAAGTTTTGCACTCTTTCTAATATTTCTAGCAATACTTTTGCTCTCCCTGCTAGCTTTTGTTTTGCTCCCTATGTTTGGCCCGCAGTCGGAGCTATATGACGCCCAAGTAACAGTTTTCTCATCTTCCGGTCTTGCGCTTTTTGGCGCAAAAGTAGAAGCCAAAATGATTTGCTCGGGCGAAGAAGTGATTCAAGAAGCGACAAGTGATTCTTCGGGGGTTGCGGTGTTTGAAGCATGCTCAAAAACAGTTTTACTCAGCATCACAAAAAAACTTTATCTCCCGCTAGACAAAAACATTTCTTTTGACGAAACACTATCTGCAAAAGTGTTCCTTTCAAGTGCGCCACTTCCTGAAAAGAAATTGTTTATTCAAGTAACAGATATTGACAAAGCGCTAGTGAAAGGAGCTTCTCTTGAATTAACCTGCCTCACAGACTCAAACAAATTCTACTATAAAGATCAGCCTGAAAAAGGATTTGATGTTGTGATAAAATCAGGGTGTGTAAATCTTCAAGCAAAAGCTTTCGCTTCAGGGTATGATGAAAAAACAATAACTCTTAATCCAACCGATCAGCGACTTTCAATTGCTTTAGAAAAAACAATCACTGAAGGCACAGTAATATTTTCGGCAGAAAGCAAAAGCAAAGCCCAGTCAGAAATTGAAATTGTTCTTACAAGTGCGCTCACAAAAAAATCACTGACGCTTTACACAGACAAAAGTGGAGTGGCGACGGAGAAGATAAATGCCGGGGAATATTCTTTTGTGGCGATAAGCAAGATCAGCGGAGAAATGCAAAAAGGTTCATTTGAAATACTCGCAAAGGAAATCAAAGACATTAGGGTAGAGTTCGAAGTTGATGCAACAAAACCAGTGGACCATAGTAACAACAAATATATTTGGGTCAAAATCCTTGACGGAAACACTCCAGTTGCCGGGGCAAAAGTAAAATTATTTTCAGATGCGAACACGATATCTCCCGATCTTTCAACTTCCGGATCCGGCGAAATCCAGAAAAGAACTATTCTAGAAAAATCGATTGATTTTTCAACAACCCTAAGGGCGCTAATAAAAAAACCGGGCTATAAAACCGCGGTAGTACTTGTGAACCTTTTAGACTCAAATTCCAATCCACAAGAAGTACAGCTGAACCAGGGCGGATCAGAGATAGATATAAGCGTTATAGATGATGCGTATGAAAAAGTTTCGGAAGCAAGAGTGATGCTTTACATCCCCGGAATCCCCTTTGAAATAGAAAATGACGTTTCGGACAGGAACGGAAAAGCAATATTCAAATCCCTGCCTGAATCAAGTTATACAATAAAGGCTAGTTCTAAAGATTCCGAAGGCGAAGCAAATACTTCCCTAGGGTCAAATTCAAAACTAGATATCAACGTCATGATAATACTTGGGACTGGAACTTACAAGTTCAAATTTTACTCCCAAAAAGGGGACTCGGTGAGTCCGGCGCTTGAACTTTACACCCGTGAATTCGGAGGCCAGTTTATTAAAGCCGAATCAGCCCTGGCGAAAAGCGGAATGTATACTACAAAGACCCTGAAAGTTAACACAGAATTAATGCTGCTCATAAATGATTCCAATTTCTTTAGCTATGAAACAACAGTGTTTAGGATAAAAAGAGGGAATCAGCAAAGAGAAATATACCTAATACCAACCCAGCTTCCTAACGCTCGAGTTCCACAGATATTCCTAAATCAAGTGTACAAATCAAACCCCCTATCAACCCAAGCCGCAGTTGCAGATACTCTTTTGCCAAACAACGAATACTTCTTGCTATTCACTTTTGTAGCAAACAAGGAAGAGTCACTTGATCTGCTCTCAAACTTTTATATTGGAAATGCGCTTAAAAAAACACTCGACATCAACGACAACATTTCAATTAATTCCGTCCAATCAATATCGGGTGCAATTAATCTGCTTTCCTCAAACATGGATTCGATGAGAATCTCAATTGACTCAAATTCTCTAGTTTCTTCGCTAGCAAAACAAGCAAACGTTTCAATAGCTACCCTCCAAGGACCAAAATCAATCCCGATAGTGGTTTCAATAAAAGTTGACGCAAACGCAATTGGCCCAGCGAAGATATCTTGGCAAGGGCTTTTTGGCGACGACAACAGCTTGCTATACTCAAAAGACTTTAATATTGGGCAGGAGTTTTGCCTCAGAGACTGCCCAGTTTTCCTTTTCAGCAATTACATAAAGTGGAACCAGCGGGCATACGTTCCAATGGGAGAAGAACCTTACCGCGTTTTGATTGGCGACGATTATAAAGTGAAGGTTATTGTTTCGAACACGACTGATGAAGCAATAGGGTTATCGGATCTGTTGCTTTTTGTCAAGGCTGAAGTTTATGACAGATTGGCTTTTGACACAGACAAAAATTCATCTTCTATGCAAATAAACTTGGGCCCATTATCGGACGCCTTGCCAAAAGAGTTTTCATTGATGCTAAAGACTGCATCTTCCTCGGCAAAAGCGTATGAATCAGTAGAGCAAATGAAAGACGGCCAAGATAGGTTAAAATGGTACGCGGGAAACAGCGCTCCCTTCAGGCTTTGGATAGCCAAAAAAGATCAATTACAAATAATTGTCGCTCCTGAAAGCATGCAAGCAAATTCAGAAAACCCTTTTGTGTACATAAAAACAAAATACACTTCAGGCAATAATAGGGTTACGGCTCACTGGAAAGCAGAAACAATACTTTCAGGCGGAGAAAAAGAACTTGTGAGCGAAGGCACTACTGATCAAAATGGAATACAATTGACTTCATTAAGCTTTTTGAATTATTCGGCAGGAACAGATGTCCTTTTCACCACATGGGATGATGAGGGCGCATTACCCGGAACCCTTACAATAAAACTTTCAAAACTCGCCCCTTCTTTGCCGGTGGCAGAAACAGAGTGCCTTTCAATCAAGATTGCCGGCGTAGATATATCCACTCAAGCTAATCCTCGCCTAAACATTGAAAACGATGCAACAAAAACATTCACAATAGAATCCAGTTGTCCTTCAGCAAGAAACATTTCGGTTCAAAGTGATGGCGCAATAGTATCCCCGATGACCGCAACAATCCCCGCCGATTCATCAATCGAGATTTCAGTACTTGCAAACGCCAGACTTGTAGCTCCTGAAAATTATCCAATGCTTGGAGCATACCCAATATCAGTTACAGATTCAAACAATGCAAAAAGAGTAGCCTCGTTTGACATAGTAATATCAGACCCATCTTCCTGCTTTGAACTCACAGAAGCAATTTATGATTTAAGAACAAACACACTCTTGCCCGGAAAAATAATCAACAAGTGCTTTGAAGGAAGATATGATAATTTTTACCCAAAGATGGATATCAGTACCGGCAGCGTTTCGCTTCAATACAAAAAGCCGGGCAATCCGAAGAAGATTGATTTCAATGTCACAGTAATCGGTTCGGCTCTTGAAGGATTCTGGCAAAGCACAATTGGGTCATCAATTTTCCATCACAAGAGTGATGGCGATGGCGGAGATGCAGAAGCACAGCCTGTTCCAGGTTCAAAAGCTGAGGAACTGAATTGTTTTTCGGATTTTGAAGACACCGCAAACACTTTTGAGTATAATGGTGAATCGATTGAAAAACCAGAACCGGATCTAAATATCACAAATCCAGATTTGCCTCTTTATAGATTGCCAATTCCTTCAGATTGGGAAACAAGCGATACTTCCGCAGATTCGGGAGAAATGTCTTCAAAAGAAAATATAAATGCCAAAGCAAAAAAAGCTTCATTTCAAGCAACTACTCTTACTACGCAAGTAGATTCTGGGGGGTGGCCAATAACTCCTTCTGTTGGACTGTATGGTGAATTTGTTGCAGGAACAGCAGAGCTTCCTTCGACTTATGAGACCACTTCAGGAGCCTATACTTATAATGACGCAAATACTTGCCCAAGTACTTCATCCGCCGGTGACTCTGGAGCTCCATGCAAAAATATGCTTTACCCTTGGGACCAATACATAGAATATTTGGGTTGGCCCGTATTCCTTTGGAATAATGAGGATACTGAAAGGATATCCGCTTCAGGCAGTATAGGGTTGTCGTTGGATCCAAATGTAATGAGCAAATCCGGCACCCACATAGGGACTGTTTGGAAAGGCTCTGATGGAAAGTGGTATGACTTAGCTTCTCCTCAAAGATGGTATAGAAATTCTCCATTGTGGCTTGGGATAACCGAAAAAGGCGATATGTGCTATGTAGTTCTTGGGACAAGCGGGTGCGAAGATTGTCAATTAGTTGAAGCAGGTTATCTTGGGGGCGGACTCCACTACTTCAAAACTTCTGCAGACGGAGACACTGATTGCTCTCTCTTCGGATGTGACGACGAGCCGGCAGATCTCTATATCCAGTTCGAGCTCATGAGAGGCGGAGAAATAATTCATGAAAGAAGAGGATACTTTGATAAGAATGTTAGCATCAACGCCGAAGAAGGAGTAGTTCACGATTTAGGTTCGTACGGCGAAGCCTCCCCTATTCCACAATGGACCGAAGTCGACGAGAGCTCCGACGGATACGCATCAGGAGAAGGGAAAGCATTCCCTTACAGTTATTACACTATGGGTCCGATGTATTCTAACGGTTTTGTAAATCCTGAGCACGCTGCAGTTGATTATACACAAGGATGCGTCGTTGGCGATACTACATGCGAAAGCAAAGTAAATTGGACAATAGATGACATTGAAAATTGCAGAAATAGCACAGAAACAAACTGTGGCTGGATGAAATGGGTAATAAGACCGGCAGCCGACCCGTTAGTAGAATATGATGGAACAGGGAACGCAATGTACTACATCCCAACTGACACAATACCAGTAAACAACGAAGGAAAGCAATATTTGAGAATGTTCCTAAAAAACGGCCACGTGTACGCCGAATATATTGGCCTTCCCGAAATAGATTCGAACACAATCGATTTCAATGTTTCAAAAAATAATTTGCTAGGCCAAGAATACGCCGCCGTAACAGTTGCCGATTGGATAATGGATGAGAATGGGGTGTTAGTAAAGAGCGAACGCGTGTTCCAAGTGAAACTCGTTGGTCAGCCGTCACTTTGTTACGCAGCCGATGGAACTGCCGGAGCAACAGGAGAAGAATTTGTTCCCAAAGTATTGTTCAATTGGAACTGGCAGCAAATAGACGACGAAGCTTGCGACTCGCAAAACGATCAAGCAGTATATTGCGACGCGGCACAGTTCACTGTCACGCTCTTTAAGAAACTCGCATTAATGCAGCGCTACTTGATTGCAAACAAGCCTAATGAAGTTGCCGAACTTAGCGTATATAACGCGATGCTTATTGCGGACAATTACTCGCAAGATTTCTTGACTTCGTTTGATGAATATTACTCTCAGGAACTCGCAAACGCAGATTCGTACTTTAATACTGTAGGCACTATAAGAGGATTTGACCAGTTCATAACTTCAAACAGACTCAAGTTCCAGCTAAGAAAAGATGGGGCTAGCGAGACACAACTTCCTTATGGTGGATTATACAGAGTCGAAATAGGATTAGAACTTGATAATCCTGATTACTTAAATCTCTTTGATAACAACGCTCCTAATGCGACAATAACTGTGACACTTGCTCCGATAAGAAAAGCCCCTAATTATACTCCTTTATATGAAACTCCATTCGACGGCGAGATAGGAACGAATGGAACTAATTTCGCAAGAACCGGATTTGGGGCATCAATAAGCGGAGGCGAACTAAAACTCAATTCTACAACAAAAGCACATTCATATTCTGGCGCAACAACTACAATAGATTATGATTCTTCGCAGGCCCTTGATGACTTGGCATCAGGAATAGTGTTGACTTATGACACTGCTTCGAAGAGAATGATATTCAACCCGTCAAACCCTTCGCCGATGATAATGAATGTGAAAAGCGCCGATGGCAAAGCTAAAGCAAGCTATTCTTTGATAAATCTTTCACAGCAATCTCAGCCAATAGTTCAAGCGCCAAACAAAGAATGGTATATGCTAGGTTCAACAATGGGTGGCAGAGAATGCATTGACTTTTCGGGGGAAAGCATAAGAAGATTCATTGAATCCGAAACGGAAAATGGGGTAAAATCCATGAGCTGGACCGGGACAGAAGCGGGAACAATAAACCTTGCGACCACCTTCTTCGCCCCAAAAGTAGCTTCCTCAATGATAGCCGCCGCAAGAATAGCTGACGAACAAAACAATTCGCTCGACAGCTATGCTAAGTTAAGAAATCCAAACAGGCCCCACACAACTTCGCTAGTTTTAAACAATTTTGATGCAGAAAAAATTGATCCTGACGACTACCCCAGGGTTGAAGATTACGACACACTACAATTCGTGCTTGACAGCGTCAGAGAAGAAACGATGTGCATAAGCCAATCATCAGATAAATCGCTCAAAGTATGGTGGAATGAAGAGCACCTGCTAGAAATGATAGATGACGTGACCTCGGGCAGCTCATACGGCTGCGACTAAATTTATATAAACTTATTAAACATTTAGGAATCTATTCTTTGGCAAGATATTTGAAAAGCATTGACTCAAACATTTATTAAGGATAAAACTGCTTAATAGTGCATGTTTCCAAGAGCGTTGCTTTCAATAGTCCTTCTTGTAATTTTTATCGTCTCTTTTTCTTTTTCAGTATCTTGCGGCACAGGAGGGATAAGCGCCGGTACATCCTATTCATGTGGTCCGGTAGAAAGTGGCTGCACTTCAAGCCCTAATAGCAATACAGTCCCTCAGCCAAGTTGCGGCGCCTGGAGCGCATGCACAAACGGCCTTCATAGCCAGACATGCACTAATTATTATGGAAATTGTGGTGACGTTTCCGGAAGCGGTTGTAGTCCTACAGGTCATTGTAATGCATGGATCTCGGACAGCACCAGCACACAAACTGAATCTTGCTGCACCCCTCTGACTGAGATATGCGATGGGGCGGACAATGACTGCGACGGAAGCGTGGACGAAAACGGAGTTTGTGTATGCTTTGCCCCTCAGTCTTCTGAATGTACCGCAGGGGATCTCGCAAATAGAGATTGCTATTCCTGTGCGGACAACGAGTATTTTGATGTCAACAACATTAGATATTGTCTCGACTATAGTACAGGCAAGGATATGACTGCCAAAGACACGGCGTGCAAAGGATATTCATTCGCAGGATACACAACAGTAGGAATGACAAATTTTACCGCAAATGTTTCTTCCACTTCTGAACGTCTCCAGCACATATTAACTGTAAAAGGAAATTATGCTCCAAATCGCCTTCCCTGCTCGATTTCAACATACCCTTTAGGTCTGCAGATAAACGACACTTGCAATCAACTCGTGAGCGCATTTCCAGCCGCGACTTATCCTTATCTTTACTCAGACGGGGGGAAGCTTGGAAGAATAAATTGCTCGGTATCGTCGATGGCCTTCACATCATTTGTATTGGAAAAATGTATCGATGAAAATGCACGGATGAATGACGGAGGAGGCTCTGATTTCGGTGCGGTGTGCCAATTCAAGCGAACAAATGCGGCCAATTGTTATTATTGTACGGGTGAGGCGGAGGCGACTGGTGCCGCGGTTGTCTGCGACGGAGATGATTCTAACCTGACAGCAAATACTTCCAGAACCATGGTGTCCTCAAAAAGCGCATGCACCGCTGCTGCAAAATGCCAATACTATTGCAAGGAAGGATATGCCTATGTTGGGGGAGCCTGTGTTGCGACTAAATATTCGTGCACAGAAACCATAGATGCCAACGCAATCATGTGCGATTATGATGATCAAAATTTGTCGGCTCCAACTCCGAGAACCGTAGTAAACTCCTGCACTGATGCGTCAAAATGCGAGTATTACTGCAAAGAGAGGTATGAAATCTCAGGCTCATCGTGTACAGAGATACCGGTTGGGCTATTTTTATGCACCGGGGAGATGCCCTCAAACGCAGTCCTTTGCACAAACGACAACCAAGGGCTTTTGGCGAATGCGAATAGAAAGCTTGTCGGCTCGACATCTTACTCCTGCACCCTTAAAGACAAGTGCGAGTACTACTGTGCAAGCGGATATGGCTTCAATAATGGGCTATGCGTAGTGTCCTCTGTTCCTGGAGGTACCGGGACGCTTATCGACCCAACAGGCGGAGCTAAATCAATAGAGATTTTTGAAGGAACCCTTGACGGAAACAAAATATCTGGGTCGATAAAATGTTCATCTAATCTTGATGCGAATTTATTGTTTGTCGGTGCAAATGGACAAAGCATCCCAATGACACAAACGAAAATTCCCTGTCCTTTGATAAAATCAGATTTTACAGTGAGTTCGACTTTGGGTCTTGATGAAAACACTATTTATAATTTGACAGCAACAATTCCGGCTCCTTGTGATATTTGCAGTAAAACAATCACTCTTGCCCCAAAACAAAAAGAAATACAAGCAAGCATCCCTGACAACTCAGTATTTTTAGCGCTTGCAGTGGCTATGATTTCAATAGCCCTTATTTCTATGGCTTCTAAGAAGAGACAAATCAAGCAAATTTAGCGGTTTTTAGCAGGCAATCAAAAGCATTTAATACTCCTTTTCGCCTCATATTGTCATTATGAAGCTCGCGGCGCCAGTATTTCTTGCAGCGTTACTTGCACTAGTTTTCCTTGGCGGATGCCTTGGAACACAAAGCGATACAGCCACATTCAACGAATTATCTTCGTTAAAGCAAAAATACGATGTGGTTGATAAGTTCTCTTCCGATCAGAGCGTAATGAATGATTATATCAGCGCACTATCAAGATTGAGGGGAAAATCTTCCATGATGGCTTCAAGAGTAATAGACTCTGAACTTGAATCCGCGCAAACTCTGTATTATCTTTTCAAAGCGCTTGATTCTTCAAGCTCATTTAGTTATGACGGCATGAGATGCGAATCAAAAGAGGTTCTTGCGACACGCGATTATGTATCGCTCTCAATTTCCTATGCTGACAAGGCAATTTCTCTAATGTCTTCGCTAGGGCCTGACGATATTGCAAAATTAAGATTATATCAGCTCGATTCTGTGAGAGAATACCGCATAACTGCGATTGAAATAAAAGATTCTATAGAGAGCGCATGCGGCGAACAATAAAATCGCAAAAATTCCACTTATGCCAAAAAACTTTTACAAAAAAGGCGCAGAAGCCGAGCTCTCAAAAACAGATTTTGAAGGAATATGTGCTCTTTCAAAAAAAAGAATCTCAAAAGGTTATCGCGAAAAAACGCTTGACGATTCGATAAGAAAACTTCGCACAAGATCCGAAGCAAAACTCATCAAAGAAGCCGCTAGTGCAGTAAATGTTCCTCACATATTGAAAGTGGACGATAAATCATGCGAAATAATAATGGAATTTGTTGAAGGGGTCGCGCTAAAAGAAGCAATTGAAAAAACCCCTGCTCTTTGCGAAGAGGCTGGAAGAGAAATAAAAAAACTGCACGATGCGGGAATAATTCATGGCGACTTGACAACCTCAAACATTATTGTGTCGGACAAACTTGATTCATCAAAAGGAAGAAAATCAAATTTAGTATTCGTGGACTTTGGTCTTGGATCTTTTTCAAAAAAAGTTGAAGACAAAGCGACCGATCTAATAGTATTCAAAAAAACATTCAACGCCACCCACTCCTCGCTGAAGAACGGCTGGAGCAAGGTGCTCAAAGGGTATTCTCCTGGCCAGGAAATGATTCTCAAAATGGAAGCGATTGAAAAGAGAGCGAGATACCACTGAAATGACCTCTTCTTCATGTGTCAGGGGATGAGTGGCAAAAGGCGTTTTTTCTCGGACAAAATGGTAGCTTTATAAATGTTATTTTCACTAAATATATCATAATTTTGTTGTTCTTTCCTAAGCCCAAAGAAAAGGTTAGGAAGGTTAAATGTGATAGAAATGGCTAAGAAAACAAAAAAGACAGATAAGGCTGCAATTTCAAGCGCTGAAATCGAAGAGATAGTTGTATCCTTAGCTAACGCAGGTCACTCTCCAAGCGCAATAGGAGTAATACTTAGAGACGAACACGGAGTAAAAGAAATAGTTGAAGCCAGCGGAAAAAGCGTTCAAATGATACTTAAAGAGCACAAGCTCATAGGCGAAATGCCAGAAGACTTGCTTAACCTAATCAGAAGAAGCGTAGTTCTCTTCAGACACATGGAAAAGAACAAGAAAGACTATTCCGCAAAAAGAGGTTACGAACTTACAGTTTCTAAGATAAGAAGACTTACAAAATATTACGCTGAAAAGAAAAGAATACCTACTGGTTGGAGGTACACGCCAGAACAAGCTGCACTTTTAGTAAAGTAAAATAAAAGGTGTTACTTGTTGAAAATAAAAGCCAAACTCTCAAAAGACAAGGAAAAATTGTTTGAGGGGCAAGGAATTGAAAGTTTGAAGAAGATTGATGATTTGTTGAAATGATTTGAGTTGAGATATTATGCCGGCAATGGTTGACACAAAAGCAGAACAGAAAGCCCCAGTTGCAAAGGGGACAGGCGGAAGAAAAACCGTTGACAAGTGGAAGAAGAAGAAATGGTACACAATACTTTCTTCAAGAATATTTGACAAGAAAGTTTTAGGCGAAACTCCGGTTGAAAAGCCAAAGAATTTAATCAACAGAACAATGAAAGTCACTCTTGACGTTCTCACAGGACAGAGAATGAAAAGAGATTACATGTTAACATTCAAAGTTTTTGATGTTCAGGGACAGACAGCGTCTACAAAAATATCAGAATTCGCAGTTAACAGAGGATCTTTGGGAAGAACAGTTAGAAGAAGAAACTCAAAAGTTGCAATAGTTGGCACAATCCCTTCAATAGGCGGAGAAGCAAAGTCAACAATCATGGCAATTACAGACAGAAAGGCTACTCAAAGCCAAGAAGCGGCTATTAGAAAGATGATACACGAAGAGTACGCTTCACTTAAAGGCAAGGATTTTGAAGAGCTTGTTCAAATACTATTGGGACAAGAATTCTCAAACGAAATTTTCAAGAAAGCTTCTAAGATTTGCAGAGTAAAAAAAGTAATAGTTTCAAAGTCAACATTCCTTGAAACCAAGTAAAAGCAACCCTCTGCTTAAGCCTGCTAAGGGCTTTAAGCGGTTTTTCTTATGATTATAGAAGAACTGATTGTTGTGCTAGTTTTCCTAGCATTATTCTCAATAATCTCATACAAACTAAAACTCCTCGACTTTGAAGGAGTATTAATCGCAAACGCTGTCGGGATTGCAGCAGTGATATACACGCCTAATCCGCTGATTTGCTTCGCGGCAGTAGTAACATTCTTTTTGATTGGAGAACTTGCAAGCAACATCAAATCAAAGAAGCATGAGCAAAGAACAATTTGGAATGTTGTGGGGAATTCTTTGCCGGCCCTAGTTGTCATAGCAATGACAGCGATATACAGTGAACAGGCAATGCTTTGGCAGCTCGCATTCTTTGGCGCAATATCTGCGGCACTATCAGACACTTTATCTTCAGAAATAGGATACTTTTCAAAATCAAAGCCGATAATGATAACTACCTTCAAAAAAGTGCCAAGGGGGACAGATGGGGGGATAACTCTTTTGGGCGAAATTGCAGCGCTCTTTGGGGCAATAGTAATTGCCGCGCTCCACTTTTACGCATACTCTGATGTATTTTCAGCGCTAATAATAATTGGGGCAGGGATGGTTGGAACAAACATAGACTCCCTCGCGGGCGCGATATTTGAAACAAGAAAGATTTTAAACAACACACACGTTAATCTCATTGGATGCGCATCAGGTGCGATATTCGCATTATTGACGGGCTTATTTTTATAAAGTTAAAATAAAGTTTTTAGGCGATTTGTTTGGTAACAATAATTGATTTTGTCACACTAGTTTTCGCCTACGCTGTGCCAATGTATTTTGCAAACGCCACTCCTATAGTTATACATGGCAAAAAGCCGATTGATTTTGGCAAAAAAATAGGCAAAAAAAGAATATTCGGGGACGGAAAAACAGTTCTTGGAACATTTTCCGGAATAGGCGGAGGGATAGTCGCAGGAATAGTTCTTTTATTTTTTTACCCAACTATTGAGATTCTCGTTCCTAATTATTTTCTTTTCGCAGTAGCTCTTTCAGTAGGAGCAATCTTAGGCGACATGCTAAAAAGCTTCATAAAAAGAAGAGCGGGAATAGAAAGCGGAGCACACTGGCTTCTTTTTGACCAACTCGATTTTGTCTTAGGCGGATTACTCCTTAGCCTGATTGTGAGGGTCCCCGAACTCGAAGTGGCTGCATTTCTACTGATAGCCACCATAGTAATACACTTGGCGACAAATTTTGCTGCATTTAAGATGAAGCTAAAGAAAGTGCCTTGGTGAGCTCATGAAAAAGGCAAAAAAGCAAACTAAACGCGCAATTTCAAGCCCTCAAAGTACACAAAACAAAAAGGAAAAGCTCTTGTGGTTCTTAGCAAAGTTCTTCGGGATATATTTCGCACTCACAATCCTTATTGAATTGGCTGATCTTTCATTTCTTACTCAAGCCATAGCAAAGATTGCCGGCGATGCATTAGGAATGGCAGTATCTGGCAGCATTGTTCAAATAAATGGGCACACTTATACAATCTCAAATTCATGCACAGGTCTAGCCAGTGCATCAATCTTGGCGGCAGTAATATTCTCGCTCAAGAAGCCAGAACTTGTAAAAAAAGTAATGTTGTTCATTGCAGGAACGCTAATACTATTGCTTGCAAACATCCCCCGAGTAATGCTTGTACTAGTTGCCGCAAAAGCCGGGTTTGATGCCAATATGGTTCACACACTTACCTGGTTCTTGATGAGCGCGATAATACTTCTGATATGGTATTATGGAACAAAGAAGATGGGGAAAGTAAAAGATTTCTCAGAACTACTCTGAGGAGCAACATTAGAACAAGACAAGGTTAGTTGTTAGTTTCTTCTTTTTTTGCCTGCTTTCTCTCATGCGAGCCAACAATCTTTTCAACTATCTTTGTAAAAGCAGGTCTAGTAATGAATACTCCTACAAGTGCTCCAAATATTGTTACTACTGCAAAACCGAATAATCTGTCAAGGCCCGGTAGACTTCTTGAGAAGAGAATTATTGGCCCCATTACTCCAAGAACCGTGAAAGCAGAAGTCATGATGATGAAGAGCGCTGCTTTTGCTCTTTGTACGAGCGATTCAGTTGCGTGCTTTGATTTTCCAAGTATCTCATCAGTTATTACAATTTCTGAATCTACTCCTGTTCCTATCGCTGCAATTATTCCCGCGAATGCTGCGAGATCTAAAGGTCTTTGGATGAAAGACATGAATCCCATTAGTATAATTATCTCGCTCATTCCTGTGAATACTATTGGGATAACGAGTTTTGGAGCCCTATACCTGATTACAATTACAAGTGCAACCGCTATGAGTGCTAGTACCCCCATTAGTATGATGTTGTTGAGGAATGATTCTCCTAGCGAAGGAGATATTGTTTCCTTTGAAATGCTTTTTACTGGAGTGGGAAGCGAGCCCGATTCTAGGAGGATTGTCAATTCTTCAAGATCTGCTTTAGCGACATCCAGTGTCTCTCTTCCGCCGCTGATGCTTAACTGGCTGAATATTTCAGCCTGAGCAGGATCTGATTTGTCTTCGTTAGTAATATTTTCTGTAAGGCTGATGATTTGTCTTGCGTTTAAGTTACTCCAAATCCAAGGTTCTCCATTAACGCTTGCGCCATTTCTTACTTCAAATCCTGCGGCGTTAAGGTCGTTCTTGACTGATTCCAAAACTTTAGGTGAAACTATCGCAATATCTGTTCTTGCGAGTGCTGCGCTGATCAAATTCAAATCAATTGAATTATTTGCGTCAACTATTGCTATTATTGTGTTAGCGTCTTGTATGAGCGACTCAATCTCAGTTCCTGCGGGGATGTTTGCGTTTCGGTTTCCTGTAGCGAGGAGGTCAGAGTCTAGGTCATATTCATCTTGAGTAAGAACAATTAGTGCGTTAGGCTTGTCCAAGAAAAACACTGTCTTTTCGCAGTCGTATGTAGGGGTTCCGTTTGCTGCGAATGATGTTGCTGTGCACTGGTGGAAAGTCTTTTCCGCGAATCTCTTTGCTGCAACGTCGTTAAGTACAAAAGGCAATCTCCACTCGTAAGTGCTAGCTATTTTTGCCACGCCGTAATAATTGTCCCCTCTAAGAACTTTCTTTATCTCATCTCCGGTGAATACTATCTCTCCGTTGAGAGTTGCTTCGAATTTTCCTTGCTGTCTCATCCTAGATTCTATTTTTTCAAGCATCACAGGATCGGTCTCTGATAATTGGACGACGATAAATTGTCCTCCTACTGGTGTCACAGAAGCATCCATTAATCCCGAAGGATCAATTCTTTGTGAAATGATATTTGATATTCTAGCTATCTCTTCGTTTGAAACTTGTTTCTGCAGTTCAACCTGGTAAAGAGTCCCGCCCTGAAAGTCAAGGCCAAGCTTTATTCCCATAGTTGCCACAAGCAAAATTGAAATTATTACAAGAGCCACGACAAAAGTGATTTGCCAGTTTCTTAGGAGAGGGTTAGTCATTTGAATTCACCCTTTTCTTTCTTTTCCATGAACCATAATAGTATAGGTCCGTTCATTAACCAAGTGGAGATTACGTCTCCTATGAGTCCGAAGAGTAATATTGCTGAGATTTGGTAAATAACTTCTATTTGGTAAAAATAGGAAATTACAAGCATCGCTAGAAGTGCAACTATTGTTGTTCCGCTCATAGTCAATCCAGTCAAAACAGAAGATGACGCTCTTGAAGCAGGAGTTCCGTCCTTTCCTTTTAGTACTCTTGAAGTAAGCATAATATCAGTGTCAACCGAGTACCCGATTAACATCAAAAGCGCTGGGAGAGTTGTTAGTGAAAGAGGTATATTGAGTATTGCCATTCCCGCTACTCCTGCTATTACATCGAAAGTCATCGCTTGTATTATTGCAACGGAAGGTATGAATTGTCTGAATGAAATGAAAACTATTATTGTAATTAGTACAAATCCTAAAAGTACCATGAATATTGAGGATTGCATTGTTGCTCCGCCAAGAGTCGGAGAAACTTCTCTCTTCTGAAATTCTGCATTTTCCCCGAGGCTAAGTTTTGTTGTGAGTGTGTCCTGCAGTTTCTGCGAGAAATTTTCCTTGTAAGCCGCAAGCGCATCCTGTGCCGCAATCATTGCAAGTTTTGCGTTTGCAAATTGCTGTTCTGGTTTTCCAAGAACTATAAGCGCCTGATTTGAAAATGCAATAGAGTCAGCATCAGTGTCAATACTTGTTTCGGCCTTTGAAAGAAGATCTTCTACTTGAGTAACTTTTGGATCCTTGCTGTATGATATCCATGCCCCAAACCCGGTTGGGGAAGCAATTGTTGAAACCTTCAGTTCAGGTAAAGAGAATTCTGCGAGAGCGTCCTTGATTTGTATATCGGTAATTGCTGATTCGGAGCGAACGATTATTACGTTTCCTCCAGTAAGATCAGTTCCTGGTGATACGCCCGGAAAAACAAATATCAAAAATAGCATGGGTAGTAGCATTATGAGCGGGATTATCATCATTTTCTTGTAATCCTTGCCGTAAAAGTCTTTCATAAAACCAACTTTAACCAATGCTTTCTTAAAGCGCTTTTCTCACAAATAAGTGCTTAGTATAGATTAAAAACCTGGCTAACCCTTAAATATGTTATGCCTGTGAGAAAATCTCATTTGCCAAAGACTGTAAGGGATAGGGCTCAAAGAAAGAGCAAATATCGGCCTGGACTTACTTCCTTGCAGAAGGAAGAAATAGGCAAATTGATGTTTTTTGAAAGCAAAGCCGGACAAGAATACTTGGCTAAACAAGAGAAAGAAAAGGCAATAAACAAACTTAGACAAGAACAGGCACAGAAAGGCAAAAAGTCGGCGGTTCTACTGAAAGCAAAACTTTTGGTTGAAAAGAAAGCGAGAAAAGAGGACAAGCAGGCAGCGAAGATGTCTATCCTTAGATTTTTGGAAAGATTTGCGGAGAGAGACAGGGGTTCTCTTGGCGCAAGATATGACCTGAAGTATGTAAAGCTTGCAATCAATCAGTATCCTGAAGTTATGCGAGAAATAAGGCAAGAAAGACCAGCATTGTTTAGGGAAATAATAAAGGAATTCGAGCAAAAAAGAAATGAAGGCAAAGGAAAAAAATAATTATAATTGAGATTTTGAAGGGATAAAAAATGAGCTTGAAACATCTGGAAAAACCGCAGGTATTAATTGACGCGGCATTCAACAGGGGAAGAAAGAACTCTTCGCTCTACCCTCAGCAAAAAACTTCCTTTTACACAATCAAGGGGAAAGAAATGGCTTTTATTGACGCCTCCGCAGCGTACATTGAAGAAGTACTTGAAAAAACCGTGAAAGAATTCCCTAGTATTGAAAAACTTGAACCGTTTTACTACGACCTTTACACTTGCATAATCGATATTGATGACGTAAAAAAAGCGCTTTCAAGCATTTACTCGGTAACAAAATTAGTTATGAGAGTTAGAAGAGAGAGTTT
Organism: archaeon; assembly: GCA_038046585.1. Classification (GTDB taxonomy): domain Archaea; phylum Iainarchaeota; class Iainarchaeia; order Iainarchaeales; family JAAZKV01; genus JAAZKV01. The sequence goes on along the minus strand of JBBSVX010000013.1, from coordinate 49,297 downwards.
AGTAAAAATGAAAGAATTAAAGTTTTCAAACGGCGCTGATAAAGTTGCGAAAAAAATAACCCACCAATACATTGGAAGAGTTTCTTCCCTAATAGACGGGCTCAAAGGTCCAATAGACAGATACAACGACAACGTGAGAAAACTAAAAGAGCTTCCAAGCATTGACTCAAAGAATGACACTTACATTTTGGCGGGGTTTCCTAATGTTGGAAAAAGCACTTTGCTTTCAAAAGTGACCGAGTCAAAACCGGAAGTTGCAGCATATCCTTTCACAACAAAAGGACTTAACGTTGGATATTTCCAGAGAAAATACATGCCTGTTCAAGTGATAGACACCCCAGGACTTTTAGACAGGCCGCTTCACGCAAGAAATAAGATTGAACTAAAGGCGATTGCTGCGCTCCAACATCTCAAAGGCACCGTTCTTTTTGTGGTAGATCCGCTTGACGATCTTGAAATTCAAAGAAATCTTTTAGAGGAAATGAAAAAGCTTTTCACCACTCAAGGATTTATTGTAGTGATTAACAAAACCGACATTGCAAACCCCAAGCAAATAGAAGATGCTAAGGAAAAGTTCGCCGATCACTTTACAATACTTGAAGGAAAAGGGCTTGATGCTCTTAAAACAGAACTTACAAAGAAATGAAACCTTTTTATGAAAACAATTATATATTTCTTTGTTCTATTAATTATATGAAAAAGAAAAAGAATGCCTTCGGTCAAATGAACAAATTTTTCTCTGACATGACGAGCCATCTTCCGGGATTTGCAACCTTTGAGAAAGTATTGGGCGAGTTTCTTGAGCATAAGGATTTTGCCATATGGGTTTTTGTGAGAGTTATCCTTCCTATAATAATATTCCATGCGGTGCTGAACATATGTGTGTTTGAAAGGTTTCGTTTGAGCCCCACAATATTTGGTGTTGCAATATTCTTCTATGCTGCCTTCATGATTGATTTAGACAGCTTCTTTAATGAAAGGGCGCCCTCTAAGTATGCGACCCGCCTTCAGCGAGTGATAGTGCTCTTGTTTGCGCCAATTATAATATATTATATGCTTTCTGAAAAGATAAAACCTCTGCATATGCCTTACAAATATTTTCATAGGACAAATTCTATGCTCATATTTTCTGCATTTTTATTTGTAGTGGGTCTGCTTGTATTTTTTACGTGGTGGGATGCATTATTCTTTGCATTATTGGGGGCGCTAGGATATGCGACTCACTTGGTCACAGACAGAATAATTGTGATTAAGTAGCCCATTCATAATGGGGCTACGAGCAGGATAAATATTCCGAGCGTGTTAAGCACAAAGCAAAGTATTGCGAGTGTTAGGGGTTTAATTTTTGTCAGTCCTGAAAGCACAGTCATTCCCGCTTCGTCAGGTAGCCAAGGGGAAGCTATTAAGATTCCCGCAAAAATCCACATCAGGTAGTGCTTTAGCCTTTTTCCAAGGCTCCATTCGATTGCATGGTTTAGAGTCTTAAGCACGAAGTGTCTCTTCACGCGATTTATTTCTTTTTGGAAAGAGATTCGCACCACAGGGAATATCAGCATGTCTCCTGCGGCCGCCCCAAGCCCGCCAATAATGGCTGCAAGGAGTATATTTGGGGGCTAATTTCGAGAAAAATTCCTGCTGCAAAAGGGGAAGTGAATCCGAAAGAAAAAAGCAATCCTCCAAACAGAACTCCCAAATAGCTCAGATCATTTAAGTGCGAAAGGTAGTTCACCATGTTAGGGTCGCTAAAAGTGAGATATGCAAATACTATGGATATCATCATTAGGGTGAGCTTGGGGTACTTGTAGCCGAAAAGTGCTTTGAAGAAAGGTTTGATTAGTACTTTGCGCATCAGTCCGGCAAATAATTTGTGGGCAGGCATAATTTCATTTTGCGCGGGCATAGTTTCATTTCTTCTTTTTTTCATGCACTAATGAGGCTTTACTTGTTTATAACATTTTTCCGGGCAAATTTGCACAATTTTATCTAATTAAGCCCTTGTTTATAAGGCTTTTTGCCCCCTATCTGTTTTAGCTGAAGGCGAATGATAATTCATTTTTTCGCCGGGTGCTGGTGTGAATATGAACGAAGAAATAACATCTATCTTAAACGAGATTCTCAACGATAGAGGAGTTCCTAGGAACATCAGGGCAAAAGTAGAAGAAGCCGCAAAAAAAATAACATCTAACAATGTCACAACGCTTAGCGAAGCGATATATTTCCTCGATGATATCAGTAACGATGTCAATATGCCGGACCATACAAGAACGGACATATGGCACGCTATCTCACTCATCGAAGCAGCGAAAGAAAAGATGAAGTGACAAAAAGATTACAAAAGGCTAAATCTCTTTTTAGGGCCTCACTCGGCGTAAATGAATGCGCACAAAGCAACGAGCAGTGAAGGCATGCAAGACATTCTCACATACGCTGAAAAAAAAGGCATAATTATTTCAAAAGAATCCGCCGAACTTCTCTCAAAAAAAGAAGATTGGCAAAAAATCATCGATGAACTTATAGCTGAAGGGCACTTTGTAGTAGAGCTTTCAATTCTTGAAAAAAAACTGACGCACACAAAACTTGATTCTGCTTCGGTGGAAATTGAAGTGAAAAAAGCGTCATTCGCTTCTCAAGCAAGAGATCGCCCTCCAAATTTCCATGTGATGGAAGAATATGATGTCACCGGGCAAAGCAATTCTGAAGGAACTGTGCAGGACTTTTTGAGACTGTTTAGAAGCAAGTTTGAGATACTTTCAGGAATGCTAAAATCAAGACACAATCTTTCACCTGTCACAGTGGAAGTATTGCTAAAAAGACCCGACAATCAGATGGTGGACGTCATTGGGATAGTAAACAGAAAATGGATAACAAAAAAGGGACACACTGCATACGAGATAGAAGACATGACCGGCAAATGCATAGCGCTAGTGATGGAATCGGATCGAGAAATGATAAGAAAAGCCGAAAGAATATTAGAAGACAATGTTGTCGGAGTTAAAGGCTCAAAGAAAGGAGAACTTGTTTTAGTAAAAGAAATTTATTGGCCTGATTTGCCAATAAGACCTCCTAAGACTATAAGAGATGAAGTGATAGTCGGGGCGATTTCAGATCTTCACATAGGATCAAAACTTTTCTATGAAGAACAATTCATAAAATTTCTTGACTATATTAACGGACAAGGGCTAACCCCCGCCCAGCTTGAAAGAGTGGGCAAAATACAATACTTGTTTGTTACGGGGGATAACGTTGCAGGAATCGGAGTGTACCCGGGTCAGTACGACGAACTTGTGATAAAAGATGTTTACGGGCAATACAAAGTGTTTGAAGATTTGATGCTAAGAATTCCTGAATATATCCAAGTCTTTATCTGCCCCGGCCAGCATGATGCCGTTAGAAGGGCCGAACCACAGCCTGCAATAGACAAAGAATTCGTTCCAAGACTAAGCAAATTAAAAAATTTCCACTTCATCGCTTCCCCATCATGGGTTGAAATTGAAGGACTAAAAGTTTTGGTGTACCACGGGCCGAGCGTTCACGACTTAATAAGTTCTGTGAGTTTTCTTGAAATGTCAAAGCCGCAGGACGGAATGGTTGAGCTACTAAAGAAGCGCGACCTCATGCCAAAGTACGGCGGCAAAAATCCTTACGTTCCCGAAAAGAAAGATTATATGGTAATAAAGGAAGAGCCCGATTTGGTATTCTTCGGCGATATGCACCACAACGGATATGCAATGTATCGCGGAACAAGCATAATCAATTCCGGCACTTGGGAAGCACAATCAGATTTTCAGAAAAAAATGGGCCACAACCCAACCCCTTGCATATTTTCAACAATTAATCTTGCAACAAGAAAAATAACTGAAACGCATTTCTTGCGCGACCCTGTGGAGCGTGAGATAAATGAGTGAAAAAGCAATCGAACTATTAACAAAAGAAATCACTCTCCCCTGCGAACCATATGTGAAAGATTATTTTGTTCACATGCAGTCAAAAGCAAGAACGGCTTTTCTCGCAGCACAAAAAGCGAAAATAAAAGGATTTGACACTTCTGACGAAGTCGAAATAATGCCGGCGCTCGACTTAGCAGACAGAGCAGAAACCATCATAGGTCTTGCGGGACTCGCAAAAAGATTTCGTGAAATAACTGTTGATCAAAAAAACAGGAGAAAAGCATACTTCCAATTGTTCAAAGAAATGCTTGAACAGCGCGACTGGAAAATCCCAGATGAACAAAAAAGAGTGGAAACCGCAATCAAGACATGCCTTTTGATTGAAACTGAAGGAGTTGTTGTAGCACCACTTGACGGAGTACCAAAAGTTGAGATAAACAAAAACCCTGACGGAAGCCGTTACATTGACATATACTTTGCAGGCCCAATTAGGGCAGCAGGCGGATCATCAACAGTAATACCGCTAATCCTTGCGGATTATGCGAGAAAATTTTTGGGCATTGATCGTTACAAGCCGACACAAGACGAAGTGGAAAGATACGTAGAAGAAATCGGGCTTTACCAAACAGAAGTAATCTCAAGACAATACACAATGAAAGACGATGAGATAAGAATCATCATAAATAATTGCCCAGTTTGCATTAACGGTGTTCCAACCGAAGAGCTTGAAGTGGCGGCGCATAGGGATCTTCCGCGAATTCCAACAAACAGAATCAGGGGCGGAATGGGGCTTGTTGTCGCAGAAGGATTAGCTCTCAAAGCCTTATGGGTAATGGAAACTGCGAAAGAACTGGGCCTTGATTGGAATTTTTTGGAAAAAATTGTCAAAGTAGAAAAAACCCAGACAAAAATCGAAGTAAAGCCAAATAAGAGTTATCTTGAAAGACTCGCCGCAGGGAGACCAATCTTTGCTTACCCGAGCCAGTGGGGTGGGTTTAGAGTAAGATACGGGAGAGCAAGAAATACAGGGATAATGGCAAAAGCGATTAGCCCCGCAACAATGATTCTCACTGACGAATTTTTGGCGGTTGGAACCCACGGAAGAATAGAACGACCGGGAAAAGCAACGCAATTTTTTCCTTGCACTACTATTGATGGGCCCATAATCTTAATGAAAGACGGCTCTGTTGAAAGAATAAACACGATGGCAAGAGCGGAAGAAGTCAAGGCGATGCTCGACAAAATAATTTATTTAGGGGACCTGTTAATCCCTTACGGAGATTTCAAAAAAACTGCGCATCCTCTCATACCTGCTGGATACAATGAAGAGTGGTGGGTACTTGAACTTAAAAAAGCGATTTCTCTTGATGAAACAAAAAAGAAAAAGCTCTCTGATTTGGGGTTGGACTTCGCCCTAAAAGAACCTAGAAAAGTTGGCGAAGCGCAAGCGATTGTTATTTCAAGGGAAATTGGGGTTCCGCTTCACCCGAGTTATATTCATTTTTATAAAGCAATTAATGTGAAGGAATTTAGTGAACTAAAAATTGCACTAAACTCAGCGCTGCTTGAAAAAGAAGCGGGGGTTGTAAAAAAAATCAGTCTTGAAAATAAGCATGAGATAAAACACATGTTCGAAAGAATGGGGGTTCCACACAAATTGTTGGACAATAAGATTGTGATAGAGGATTTTGCATTGAGTTTCTCCGAAACCTTCGCCCTTGGAAAAGAAAAAGAGATTAAGAGTGATAAGGAAAATATTTTAGAAAACCTCACCGAACTTTCAGGTTTATTGATACGTGACAAAGCCGGGTCCTTTATCGGTGGAAGAATGGGCAGACCAGAACAGGCAAAGCCAAGACAAATGATAGGCAATCCGCATGTATTATTTCCTTTGGGTTTGCGCGGAGGCCCAATGAGAAGCATAAACAAGGCGGCTGACCCAAGCAACAACGAAACCGGAAAAATATCTGTGGAAATCGCGCAGTATTATTGTACAACTTGCAAAAAATATCTCTTTACAAGTTATTGCCGCACTTGCAATACAAGATCAGTGCGGCTCAAATATTGCGATCACTGCAAAAAAAGCGTTGTCGGAGAAAAATGCAGTTCCTGTGGAAACAAAACCCGCGAATCAGGGACATTTGAGATAGATATTAAGCAAATGCTTGATGAAGCAAAATCAAACATAATAGAATCCACTCCAGATATTATCAAAGGAGTGAAAGGATTGATATCGGACGCAAAAGAAGCCGAGCCGATAGAAAAAGGATTCCTCCGCGCAAAGCACGACATCCACATATTCAGAGACGGCACTTCCAGGTTTGAACTGCTCAATGCTACAATCACCCACTTCAAACCCAAAGAAATTGGGATCACTGTTGAAAAAGTAAAATCGCTTGGATACAAGAAAGACATTCACGGCGAAGATATCACCCGCGACGACCAAATAATAGAGATTTTTGTTCAGGATATAATCGTAAACGACGGATGCGGAGATTGGCTTGTAAGAGTAAGTAAATTTGTTGACGATTTATTGGAAAAATATTACAAAGAACCGCGCTTCTACAACGTCTCAAAAAAAGAGGATCTAATAGGCGAACTCGTGCTCGGCCTTGCTCCTCACACTTCAGCTGCAGTATCCTCAAGAATACTAGGTTACACAAAATCTCGTTTGGGGTTTGGTCACCCTTATTTTATTTGCGCAAAAAGAAGAAACGTTGATGGAGATCAGGATTCGGTAATGCTACTAATGGACGGCCTCCTTAATTTTTCCCACAAGTATTTGGCTAATAGGAGCGGCGGCAGAATGGATGCCCCCCTTGTATTCACTCTCGTTGTGAATCCGATAGAGGTTGATGACGAAGTGCACAAGATGGAAATCAATTGGGAATATCCTCTAGAGCTCTACGAAAAATCTGCGAACGTTTGCGAACCATCAGTAGATGGGATAATTCTTGTGAAAGACACCCTTGGAAAACCTTCTCAATATACCGGAATGGGTTTCACCCATGACACAGATTTGTTTGACGAAGGCCCAAAGACCACAAGATATGTCCAATTAAAATCCATGGAAGAAAAGATCCAGCGCCAAAACGCTTTACAGAAAAAAATAATGGCTGTTGATGCCAAAGATGCGCTTGAGAAAGTAATGGGCTCCCACTTTTTGCCCGACATAATTGGAAATGCGCGCGCGTTTTCGCGCCAGACATTTAGGTGCACTACTTGCAACGAAAAATACAGGCGAATACCAATTTCAGGCAAATGCTATAAGTGCGGAAAGAATTCCATCATCCTTACAATACACGAAGGATCCGTTCGAAAATACTTAAAGATTGCTCAGAACATGGCAAGACAAGAGAACTTGTCGCCATATCTTATACAGCGCCTTGACATGATAGAGAAAGAAATAAACTCGGTGTTCAAAAGCGACAGCGTGAAACAGCAGAGTTTGTTTGACTTTGCATGACATTTAATGGGTGATGAATATGGCCAAGAAGATGAACGTGAAAAAAGAAATAGTTTCAATAAAGGAAAGAAACGCGCGCGTGGAAATGGACAAGGCGTGGGAAACGAGCAAGACACGCAAAGTTGCAATAGCTGTGCTTACTTACTTTGTAGTTGTGCTCTTCTTTTTTGCAGCTGGTTTGCCTAGTCCGTTTGTTAATGCGCTTGTGCCTTCCGCTGCATTTGTGCTATCTACCCTTTCGCTTCCTTATTTTAAGGAAGTTTGGCAAAAAAGAATTTACAAGAAATAGTTTTTCCTTTCCAAGTAAGAAGAAGCCGTTCCTCATTTACATTTCCGGATTTTCCACTACCAAGATGGCGTTCTTCAAGAAAATATGGCTTTAGCTTTATGTTGTGGGCTTTTCCAAATAGTTTTCGGGCTGAGTGCCTAAGGTTCATCTGAATTTCCTTTATCAAATTAATTTGTCATGAAGTATAATACTCTATGGGGCCTGTGAAAGTTGAATTGATGAAAGTTCCGCCGTTGTCCCTGCCCACAAGTCCCCCTACAGAATAGCTCGAGCTGTAGCCGTAGACGCGCCCCGTAACATGGACGTTATTGAGAGTGCCTCTAAATTCGCCGGAGACAGATCCGACCCTGCTGGACCCGTTGACGTTCGAGTCTACGAGATTCAAATCTTTCACAAGTCCTCCCGTATCGACGTACCTGAATAAGCCCATGCGCATGTCCGTCCACCATATTGTGCCTAGCACGCTGCTTTGCAGAAATAGGTTGTATATGGTATGATTGCGCCCGTCGAGAGTGCCTGTGAATCTTCTTGTAAATTCAAAACCATCATACGCGCCAATATTTCCGCCGCCCTTGTTACAATCAATGTCTCTGTTTAAGTAATAGCTTCCAGTCATGCTCGTGCCGCTGTCGCCTATGTGAGCCAGATGTTCGCAGGACAATATTTCGCAAGGATTGCTTGGAGTGCAATTTGTCAGAGGGGGTATGCAGTATACATTATTGCTGTCGCTTGCGTGATTATATGTGCACTCCGAACTGCATGCGAGCGTTCCTCCAACATATCCTTTTCCCATCATTGTGCAGGTATTAAATGCAAAATCAGAGCCGTCACATTCTTCGTTTCCGTCTCTTACTCCGTTTCCACAAACAGGTCGTGGGACCCCGGTGTTTGGCCCGTAAAGCTTGTAGGGCCAGTTAGTGCTTAAGTAATTAGGAGTCATATCAAGCGAATCAGCGCTAAAATAATATGCGGGGTAGCCTGAGTAAGTGTCATAATAATCGGAGCCCGCGGGGTGGCCTGATGTGCTGGTGTATTTCAGTGATTCGCTTATGGAATAACTTCCCTGAAAGGGCCCTGAGAGTATGGAAATGGTTTTTCCAACGCAGCTGCTTGCCCCACCCGAACAGAACTTTGTAGGCACTTGGAAGCAATCATTGGCTATCACATAATCAGTGCCATTCAGGCTTGGGTCGTAAATTTCATTTATATTTCCATCATTGTAGCAATTATTCACGTCATAAGATGTGCACTCAGGTCCGTTTCTTGTGAGACAACTTATCGTTCCGTCGGTGAATCCGAAGCCCGCGCAAGTATTGATGTCTGGAAGCACTGCAAGCACTACCGGGCTTCTTGAATCACTCGCTTTTGCGCTCTGCACGCAATCAATGATTACCTTGATTGTTTCGCTCTTCACAATTCCGTATTGCGATGTGGTGTATATGGTGAATTCGCATTCTTTTGAGGCGGCTGTTGTCGATTCGCAGGCGCAGTTGAGGCCGAGATTGCTAAGCGAGAATGTATCCTGGCTTCCTGAAGGAATTGTTTGGTTGAAAGAAGTCTCTAGGTCCCCCGTCTTGACTTTTGTTATGGTCACATTTTCCCCAGTATTGTTGCCTATTGTTAGGAGTCCGTTTCCGCTGATGTCAACTGCCGAGTTTGTCACGCTTATTGGTGCCGAAGCGGAACCGATTTTTACGCTGTCGGATGTTATCTGCGAACCTTGGCCAGTAAAATTTGCTAGCATGGATACGACAATAAGTCCTATGACCACCACTACCGCAATTATCACAAGATATTCTATTGTGCCTTGCGCATTTTTCTTTCTCAAATGCATGAGTAAACAACGCTTTTTTTGTTATTAAGCCTTTTTCGAATGCGATTTTTCTAGTTCATCTGCTTAAAAAGTTCTTTCTCAAGCGCCGATTTTATCTTCATCGCATCAAACCCGAGTTTAATTAGTCTTGTTTGTCCCTTGATTCCTTTTCCGGAACTAGTTACAAATATGAGTCCGTACATTTCAAGCTCGTTAATGTATTGCCTATACCACCTGCTTGTAATTGTGTGCTCGCCGAATTTCTTTGCAAGTTCCAAATAAGATTCAAATATTTCTCCGGAGTAAAGAACTCCTTCTTCGATTTCTCCATTAACTTTTCGTAGACCCTTCTTTTGTGTGGTGAGTTGTGAAATTGCGTAGAGCACCATTTGTTGTTGTTGGGGAAGAGTTGATATCATTGAAATTATTATTTCCTCTTCAACGCTTGCTTTTGCCTTTTCCACATGCTTGTCGCTTACAATAGTAACTTCTTCACTGTCCGCTATTTCTCCCGCGCGCTGCATTAACATTACTGCGGTTCTTGCGTCGCCAGATTCCTGTGCTGCAATAGCAGCGGCGAGCGCTATTGCGCTATCGGAAACAGCTTTCTCTTTGAAAGCAACGGCGCACCTTTCGTGCAAGATTTCTTTTAGTTCGTTCGCATTATAAGGATCAAAAACCATTTCGCGTTCGCAAAGAGAACTCTTGGTTCTAGGATCAAGCTTTTCTTTGAAAGTAAGGTTGTTTGAGATTCCAATTAGAGTAACAGATCCTGCTCCGTGGAGTTCGTCATTTCCCCTGCTAAGCGAGTAAACCAAATCATCAATATCCTTTACCTTATCTATCTCATCAAGCACTAGGATGAGGTGCGCTTTCTTTTCAATCGCATATTCTAAGAGTTTTTCATAAACAAAAGAAGCGCTGTAACCCAAGAAATCTTTTTCAGGGTAGAACCCTCTTATTGCTTTCAATAAGACTTTGTATTTCGAGGAGTGGCTTCTGCAGTTAATGTAAGCCGAGCCTACTGAAAGCTCTCTTTTTTTTACAAATTCTCCGAGCTGCTCAAGAACATGCTTCACAGTACTAGTTTTTCCAGTGTTGTGGGAAATTATTCCATTAGCGATAAAGCTGTGATTCTTTGGGACAGTGAGGTCGTAAACAAATTCTTCAAATGTTTCTTCAATCTTTGCTATTGGTGAAAGAGCATAGCCTTTTTCGTTTACTGGCATATTCTTCACATATTTTGCAATCATTTTTTCAAGCTTCTCCTGTTTTGCAATGCTGTAGAATCCTATCTTATAATAGTATTTCATTATGTTTCCTTGGCCTTGTATGTAAAGTCTGTGTGCATCATATGTCACACCGTTCAATTTGGCGGGCTTATACTTTACCTTGCATTCAATTCCTTCTTGGTAAAGCAGGCACGCCACTTGTTGCAGAAACTTTCTGGAATTTGAGTAGTACTCTATTTGGTATGTTTGCTGACTGACTGTGCCGTCTCCGGAGAAAAGCGCCTTTAAAAATTCTTTTTGTATTTGAGGGGACGCCTCAAGCACTGACTCCGGTACTTCGATGATTCCACTCTTCTCTCCGAATGGTACCCCTAATGAGTTTAATACCTGACAGACTTCCTGCGAGATGATGTTGACGTGTGAACACCTGTCTTTTGGGTAGATTATTGAAGGTGTTCCCCCGAACAGATTTCTGACATCTGACTGTACCTTGCTTAATAGGGCATTGTCTATGCTAAAATACCGAAATCTTTGTCTGTCGGAATTGTAATAATTTCCTCTGCCGTCTTTTGTTCTTCTTTGTCTTCTGTTCAGGCTTCCATCGCTAAGTGTGAATCCTAGCAATCGTGCCAAAGCGAGAGGCATCTCATGTTCGTTTAGCGACGGCAAGTTGTGCGCAAGAGCTAGTTCATCTCCGGCCAGCAGTTCGTTTGCTTTGCACCATTCCATTGTTGACTTAAGCAAGGGATGGTCTTTGGTGACAACGAGCTCATATCCGTTTTGAAGGGTAACTTTGAGGAGGGGATCTTTGTTCTCAAACTTTAGGAATACAAATTCGGACCATTCATATCTTTTTGTTTCCTTATTGAAAGTTAAAACAAGATCGCTCAAAGCGTCGACATTTTTTATTTTCTTCCACCCATTGCTCGTATAAACAAGACTGTCTCCTGCGATGCAGCCGGTCTTTCCATAAACAAAAAGATTGTTTGGTTTTGCGTTGTTTGTCACAGCGCCTAATCCTTGAGTAATATCATTGATTTGTTTTTCCCTGAAAGGAAGCTTTTCAGGAGTATAATGCGAAGAGATAATGTCCTTGTTAAGAAAAACCGTGTTTTTGTTCATCTGTGTTTCGAAAATATTTTCCATTTTTCCCAAATCCTTTTTTTTCTTGTGCTTCTAAACAGCTTCTCTTCCAATGCATTAATAAGTATTATAGGCAGGCTTACTTCCGTCCACTCTCTTCCACTACTACTTGGATTGAAAACAATTAATAGGTATGGTGTTAGGAAAGCGAACTTATTTTTGGATATAGAGATGGGCTTTTTATATGTTTTGTATAGGAAAGTGTAGTATAAGCACGAATTTGTGCGGGGTGGTTAATTTGGGTTTCTTTGATAAAGTAATGGCAAAAAAGGACAACGTTGACTTGGAAGAGTTTTTGAACAACCTTGATGAAGTTCAAGAAGACACTTACGAGAACGCAGACGCATTCGTTAAGCCAATAGACTTGGTTGTTGATGCTGACGCTGACGCTATAATTAGAGAAGCAAAGCAAGGCAATCTTGTTTTGGTAGGAATAGCCGATCTCAATAAGAGAAACAAGGCTAAGCTTAAGGAGCTAGTAATGAAGATCAAAGCCGAAGTAAAGGCAATCGACGGAGACATAGCAGGCGTAAGCGCTGATAGACTCCTCGTTACACCATCAAAGGTTAAGATCATAAAGAAAAAAGGACAGTGATTATCATTGTACTTGGGCAATCCCTTGTTGCCTGTGGCTGTCCCGCACACGGAAGCTGAGAAAGAGATAAGGGAAGCGCTCAATGAAAAGAACTGGCACGATTATAAATTAGCCCCCCTTAGGCTCAATCTCGTGCCATATTTCTTCTTCAACTATCACTATTATTTAGAAGAAGAAAAAGCAGGTCATAGAGTAATCAAACATTCTGTTGACGGCTTGCTCTCGATTAACGGACACAAGATCACAGTCGATCCTGACAATGTCGAACTCATAAAATCAAATCTAAAAAAAGCTCTCAGCGAAGCGCCTAATTCTGATTATGATGTCAAGTGGAACAATATAGAAAAAAAAGAGCAGGATGATGTGATAAAACTAAAGACTGCTCAGTTCTTCGGCGTGCCTAAAGAAAATGTTGTTATCTCAAATCCTAAAAAAATATTCATGCCGTTTTATGTGACTCAGGTTACAATAAAAAAAGAAAAAAAAGAAGAAGATGAGTATGGAATAACTTACAATGCGTTAAGCAAGGATATGGGCGGCCTGGAGAATATCCCACTCCGCGAAAAGAGCGCTGTTGAAATAACCCGCGAAACACTTCGTGATTTAAAGAGCCCCGAAAAGTGGCTTGAGTATTCAGCCGGTGTATTGCTTGAAACAGGCGACGCAGTAAAAAAAGCAATGATAAAAGAAGGGCCCTCTTCAAAGGAAGAAGTGCGTGAGAAAAAACCTTCACTATTAAGCAAAGCAAAAATTGATTTTTCTTTCTTTGACAGCAGAATCATACTGCTAATAATCATGGTTCTTGCGGCGATACTAATCTACTTGGCGCTCTTTAGGTAAGCTGATTTAGATATTTTTGTTTTATTTAGGATTAGTTTATTTTCTTAGAATTAGTTTATTCTCTTTAACTAAGATCCAAGTATAGCTCTTGTAGTGCAAATATTAGCATCAGTAATTGCATTCTTCTTTGCATCAAGGTCGCTTAGAACTTGTGCCTGGTTCCAGAACACCGTCCACTGGTTCTTTCCTGAATCGTTTATTCCCTGGTAAACACAGAGACTGCCATCAGACACTTTAGAGAATACCGATGCAAGCGGAGTTGATGTTGAAAGATTGTATGTGGATGACGCTGAATTGATTTCAGTCTGGCAAAAATTAGTTGAATTTCCATCACAGGTCTTGTCTTTTGTGATAACCCTAAAAGGAGCGTATACTTTCACGCCCTCGTTTATATTGTCAACGCCCTTTGGCAGGAACAACACGGTTGAAGAGTACATGTTCTGGTCCTTTTTTGTCGAGTTAAGGAAGTCAATGTTGAACGAAAGACCGGTTCCATATGTGCCTAGCGCAGTGTCAGGGGTTCTGTAGGGGAGCGATGTTAAGGCGGTGTTCTCTATTGTTTCGCACCCGCTTCCAAGAGTGCTTGCAAATGCGGTCCAGTAAGTGAAAAGAGGAGGCGAAGTTGGGTTTACTCCAGCTCTTACTTCCACCCCGAAGTTCTTATCAACAATTTCATTCTTATCTGCCGACCTTATTATCATCGGTACTGCGAAAGTATTGTAGAGCGCGTTTGAATCGGCGTGAGTGAGTTTCTTGTCATAAACCATCTCAAGAACAATCCCTCTTTTGGAGTTGTTTGAAGTATAATAGTCTCCCGATCCTATTTGTACTCTTGCTATCGAGCTTTCATCAAGCTCTGTAGTTCCCATTTCGTAAAACATCCAGTTGAACTGGGGGGTTGATTTTGTGTTGAGTTTTATCTTTATCTGGTAGAAGGTGTTCAGGGCATTTCCATTGAAGAGATAAGTGGAGGTTGTTTGAGGAGAGAGTTCGGTTATCTCAATGCTTACTGTGTAAAGGCCCGCGGGGAAAGTTCCAGTGTTCTCAAATATTATGCTGTCCATTACTTTCTTAGCTTTTTCCAGCTGCTCAGTTTTTGTTTGCCCGAAGTAGCTTTCAAGGCCTATTTTTTGGAATTCTCCGATGTAAGTTCCAAGAGTGCTTGAGGAAGATGTAACGCTTGTTGTGCTAAAATCCTGTTTTCTAAGGTATGCTTCAAAATTAGCATAAACGGCTTCTTGTGCTGTACTATTTTTATCGGCTGCCTTTAGTTCCCTTATGCGCGCGATTTCGGCAATTTTTCTTGTAAGTTCTAGCAGGAACTCTCTTTGCGAACAATATACTGCGTCATTATTATCAGTTCTTGTTCCGGTAGATGAAGGGGTGTACAAATCGCACTCATCCACTGATATTAGTTCCTGATCAACATTGCTTGTCGGTCCGCCAAACCCTATATTTACTTTAGGCGCATAACTTGGGCCTGTCTGCCCTATCATTCCGTCTTCACCTATGCAGAAGTTCTGATCCTTCGCAGCAATAAGTCCCACTTGGAAGTCCTGCTGGTCAAGAAGTCCAATCTCATAGACCATTGGTTTTGAGCTTGTCGAATTCTTTACGTAAGGGGCGCATGCGGCCTTGTTTTTGAAAAGAGGGATGCTGTAGTTGACGTCGAGTGACATTGTTACCGATTCTGGCAAATTTCCTTTATTTACTCTGATGTTTCCGGGGATTATCATCAGTCCGCTTTGTCCGCTAATAGTATATCCGATATTGCTTGTGTCTATTGTGCACTCCGCACCAGGCGAACATTTAATTGAGTACCCGTCAAGGTTCACATCAAGCGGGAATTTGTTTGCGAGAGTGAAGAACACTTCTCTTTCGTAGTATCCGTTCTTTTCATAGAATCCGAAATTCTCGTCCCCTTGGGCGAAAACCAAAAGTGATGGAGGAGGGGAAATATAGGCCGTGCCAAAGCCGTCGCTTGCTTCCTCTGTTCCATAACTGTTCGCTATGGGGTACTTCATATATTTAATTGCATAATCGAATACTTTGCCGATATCTGCTGTCGAGAATGTTTGTGATACCATTTGATCGAGGTTTCCTGATCCTGACTCAACCCCACTTTGTGTATAGCAGCCCCCTGAACTACCACAGTACTCATAACCTGAACCAACCGCTGCCCCTCCACCTGAAACGTTTGTTGTGTAGCGGACACCATTGATGTACATCAGTACGAAGTTCATCGAGCTTGCGCTTGCCCCATTATCGCATCGGAAGTTAATGTTTCCAAATCCCGATGAAGACAAGTAGCTTCCGGGTAAAACCAAAAGAGGGTAATATATGTTGTTAATTTTTACGTTGGAAGGCATTGAAGCGTAGCATCCGTTCCAAGTGTTAGTGGGGGTAATGCTTATCTCTCCTGATATGTACCAGCAGTGGGCTATCTCACACTCAGCCATTGCTGTAGGAATTATCAAAAGCACTGCTAAAAATATTGCTATTATCAAGAGAGCATGCATTTTCATTTAAGCGCCCCCTTCTTTTTGGCTTTAACCATAACGCCCGCACCAATTGTTGCTGCAAGAATTATCATTATTAGTGCTATAAAGAATATGAATGGGATTTCTTCTTCAATTAATCCTGTGCCGCTCACTCCTTCAATGCAAGCTCCACTGCAGCACACTCCTTGCGGTGAATTATAAGATATTCCTTCGCAAATTTGCGCGTTGGAACATACATTCATTGTACAATTTCCGGTGTATCCTGCCTCAGCTGCGTTAGGATCAACTTCGCTGGCGAGCTGGGTCTTTTCTCCCAAGTTAAGGGTAAGGTTGAATACCTGCTGTTTCTTTGCGTCAAGATCATCAACAGTCATTGTGAGATCCCCTTTTTGTATAGTATAGGATTTTGTAAAAGGGCTTGCCTGACTTATGTTTTCAAGAATCAAAGTTTTTGTTGAAGAAAAAATCCTCACTCTCGCATTCACAGGTTTTGTTTCCTTAGTAAGGTTGACGTTTAGTGCAGAGAATGCTTCATCATAATTCCATTCTACTTTCACTAGTTCTGGGAAAGCGGCATCATAAGCATCCTGGAGTTCCTTTAGCGGAACAGTGAAGCATTCGCTTTCAAACACTTCGCCTCCTTTTTTTGCCTTGATGCAGGCTTTAGTGAACATCTGGTCTGTAACATCAAAAGAGTGCATTAAAACTTCTTCAGGGCCGATTCCCTGAATATTTATTGATTTTTCTTCGAGAAGCTGGGCCTCGTTATATACTTCCACGGTTAAAGTGAAATCATTGAAGTCAGGATTTGTGAAGTGATCTGGGCTTCCTGCAATATATACATTCAACAGATAATTCCTATCTGCAAGTCCGTTAACATAAACTTTTCTTGCTTTTGTGGTTCCGCCTGTAACAATTATTCTGTTTTTATAAATCGACTCTATGCTTTCCCCTTCTTTTAGAATCATATTTATTTCATAAGCTGAAGGAATCATTGGGGCTGTGAGTTCAACATCTATTTGCGTTTCCTGCCCGGGGGCTAGAGTTGGGACTTCAAAATCATTCTGCACAGCGGTTTCGCAAAATACTATCGCCCAATCGCAAAGTGAAATTGAGAGTTTCATTGCTGATTTTGTTTTTGTGGAATCATTTCTGACAAATATTTTGCCTGCATATTTTTCTCCCGCTTTGATTGGGAATCCTACCGGGCCAGCAATCCATTTCTCGCCATTTCCAAATACTGTTGTGGATCTGACTATTGTCGCTTTGCCTTCTGCGTTATTTCCTTTTACTTTAAAGTTTACGCTCTGGGGGTTGTACATTATCGCGCTTGCCCCGACATACTTTGATTTTAGTACCCAGGAGTAAACATCCAAGTGGTATTCTCCAGCTTTTTGAGCCGGGATTGAGAAAGGGATGGATTTGTTTGAGGAAGGAAGAACCCAGATATCGCTAATCGCTTGTTCGGAGGTGGTGTTATCCGAAGCGAACTGGGATGGATAAGTGTAAGCTCCTTGGCCGACCTGGAACACAAGCCTCTGCCCGACTATGGGGTATTGTTCCAAATTATCTATCACAACATTTCCTGTTATCGCTTCAGTTTCCAAGAATTCTTCCTTGTCAAGGCTGATTTCCATTAATCCGTTCCACTGCAGGTCCTCAAAAGAGTATCCAAATGCCGGCAACGCGATAAGTATCAACGCGAAGAGCGCCACAATCCTTCTTGTATCCATCTTAACACCAATAAAACTTACAACTATTTATCTCTTTTCTATCTGTTAATCTCCGCTAATATCCTTGCCATTGCTAGATTCAGTGGCAACATAATCATCAACGTTCACTATTCCGTACCCTATTCCTTGACCGAATGTTCTAACAAGCTTGAATTCAAGAGACTTGTCGTTATACTGCGAGATATCAGTTCCGACATATGCTGCCTTGAGGTAACCCGCTTCAACCCAAGCGAGAACATTTGCATTGTCCGTTACAAGGTATGTTGTAGGATTATTTACTCCTAAGAATGCCGAATCGGAGAACGTGTTCAATTGGCTTATGTGCTTAAGCAAGTACACCACATCTTCGAGTGGATAAATGGAGTAAGGCGTTAGGGGTATTGAGTAAGTTGATGCGCCTGTTGTCTGCGTAACGGATGTTCTAGTTTCAGTGAAATTAGTGTAAGGCTTAATTTTTATTTCGAGATTTTCAGTGTTTGAGTCTCCTATAATGTTGAAATCTACTTTAGCTATGTCTCCTCTTGGGATGTTCATGTAGAATAATCCGAATGCGAGTTTTCCTCCGTCAGGGTTATTCTCGCCGACATCAGCGCCAAGTTCGCAGTACTCTCCTGATTGCGGTGTTGAAATGCTTACGCAAGATACTGTGCCGTTCTTTATTGAGAAATTATATGAAGGGATGAATGAGTAAGTTGTCCCATTAGTGTAAGTAACAATGACATTTCCATCTATCTCTGCCCCGTAAGGTTTCTTTTCGTTAAAGTATTCGCTGTTTTTATCTATCCAAGTGAACTGTAATTTGTTTGCATCCCCTGGCAGATCATATGCGAGCGCATTGAAGCTGATGTTATAGTATTTCCTGAAAGGCAAGAGCGGGTTGGTTGTGTCAAGAGTCGAAGTTGCTTTGTTCGGCACTATCATCATTGCAGCCCACCAACTTGAGAGATTTATATCATAAGTTGTAGTGGTGTATCCGTTTCCTGTGACCATTAGTGAAGGGGTGAAAGTTACGCTGGCGGTAGGCTTTGCTACGGCCAGGTTGATGTCATATCCAAAAGAGGAAAGGCTTGCCTGAGGGACATAGAAGTCGCCTATCAAATTGTACTGGCAAAAGCTGTTAACATCAAAGTTAATTGTCGGCGAAGTTGATTCAGTGAAATCAAAAATGTCCTTTGATATTGCGAAGCACTGGTTCGAGTTTGATACGTGAACCTCTTCTTTATCAACGAGAACAAATTTCTTGTTGCCTTCGCTATAGTACCTTCCTTTAACGAACACGGGGAAGTATCCCAATATGTCGGTGAAGTTTGGCTTTACTGCTGTGGGGTCATATTCTATGTTTTTTCCTGTGATTGTGTAATTTCTGTCCTGTCCAACGTTTATTGTGGCATCCGCGCTGCAAGTTACTCCGCTAGCGGGTGTGCAAACAAGTCCTGTTTCAAGTTTTACTACAACATCTTTTGCGCAGTTATTTGTAACAACAATTTTTTGGTTCTTATCCCACTCAAGATAAATAATTTTTTCTCCCGTGGGGGTTGATACGTCGATGCAGGAAAGAGTGGGGTCAAACGTTCCGCCAGATCCAGCTTTTATTTCTTCGTGGAGCGGTTCATAGCTGTATGTTCCATCATCCGCTTCAAGGTCGACAACTATGCAATCAACATTGTACTCATATACGTTGTCTACAATTGTTGAGAAAAAGTCCCCTGCCATTTTTGCAGAAGGAAGAGTTTCGCTGTATACTCTGTGATTGGAATCTATTATGCATGAACGGTATGTTGCAAGAGTTACTGCTGAAAGTGCCAAAGGGCTTCCAACATCGGCAGAATCTTTAGGGAATATTTCTCCATCGAAGTTCTGGTTGTTCACTCCAGCCAAAAATTCTGCAAGCAAGTTGAGTTGTTTTCCTGATGCTTTAACATCGAGGAAAGTAGAGTAAGTAGTAGAACCAAATGTAGCGTAAAGAACAATGTAGTTGCTTGAATTGAATTTTTCAGGGTAAACTGCTAGAGTAGTAGTGTAACCTTGTTCGGTTGGTATTGAGAGGCTGTTTGAGAGATTACTTTTTTTGTTTCCATCAATTGAATTGAAGTGAACATATCCACTTCCGCCTGTGCTTTCAGTGAAGGTGTTCTTCAGCCCGTCATAAGAGTAAACGTTGTATGTTCCGCCAGAAAGCGCAGAGGAAGTGTTGTTCTGGAGAGTTACTTTGATATCGTTTCTTATGGTTGAGGAAAGGAGCATAATGTCGCTTGCGTCGCCGCTGTCAATTATTTCGCTGACTCCCTTGTATTCGACAACGAAGAATACGCCTGTCTTGATTGCCTTGTTGAGCGCGATAGTTGTGGATCCAAGAGGCGTCTCAGCAGTTCCAGTAGAGTGCTTTGTCTTCGCTCTGTATTTGAGCGTCATCGTGTCGTTGTCGGAGGAATTTGAGTCAACTGTGAATCTCACCGCGAAAGTGTATGTGCCTCTTGGCAAAACTCCGTTAACCAAAGTCCAATCAATTCCAAGCTGGACTAAGCTCTTGTCAGCCTCAACGTATGACGAGGTGGGCGGGAAGTAGTAGTTGTCATCGTGAGGGCTTATCAGTGAATCCATCGCCGAAGTGTTTTTAGTGTACAATTGCGATTTTGAATTGTAAGGCAACATGTTCACAAGCTTGACATTCTTTATCGCGACAGGGCCTTCAACTCTTATCATTGAAAGAAGTTCTTGATATGTGAGATTCTTTCCTATGACTGCATCAAATTTCGCGTAATAATCGTTTCCTCTCATTAGGCCTGCAACGCTTGATGTTCCTGAAAGATTGTCACTAGTAGTGAAGACGTTTATGTAAAATATGTTGACATCATAAAGCGATGCGACAGAGTAAAGCGCCATATTGAAATCGTTGTTTCCTGTAACTAAAGGGGTTATTGGTCCGTCAATATAAATGCTGTTTGGCGCATAGTCATTCGAATCGGCCATAATCACTAATCTGCTTTTCTTTGCATATCCGCCGTTGCTTACAAACTTTCCGCTAGAATATGCTAGAGTCTCTGAAAGGTAAAGTGTGTCGAACTCTGCGTCACTGGCAGTGTATACTTTTACGCTTGCATTCGAGGAGGATATTATGCTTCCTGTTATTGCATCCTTAAGAGTTACTCTAAGATTTGCAACGTTCACGCTCATCCTGATATTAAAAACAATTGTCTGGTTTATGTCAAGATCCTGCTTTGGAGTTATTCCTGAAAACGTGTCATCAAACCAAGCGGAAGCAGAGTAAGTTCCTCTTGGCAAATATTTGTAAAGCGCTTCTCCCGCGCTGTTAGTTAATATTCCGTCCTTGTTGACTTTTATGTTTGTGATGCTAGAACATGTTCCTGTTCCCAAATTGAGATCAGTGTAAATATATGTTGACGCTCCGACAAGATATCTATTCAAATCAGATGAAACAATTATTTTTGCGTTCCCGCTGTTTTGTTCTGTTGCAAAACTAAGTTCTACCGTTTCGGGCCCCGAATTCACATCAAAGAGTTTTGGCTTAAAAACCTTGTAAATGTACCCTTCTTTTCGCACTACTGCTACAAGATATCCTTCGCTTCTGATTGTGAATGCTGCTTTTTTGTAAAGTCCGTTTGAATCAGTCATTGTAGGGTTGCTTGATTCATATATCACTCCGTCTCTATTTGAGTCGGCGGCGTAGCAGCCTCTGTTTGCATCGTAGTAAAGAGTTATGAGATCAACCGTTGCGCTTGCAATAGCGGTCCTGCTGTTTGAATCAATCACTCTAAAGTAAACCACTCTCATATCCTGCGGATTAACTTTTGTAAGCCCAATTTCTATTTCATTTGTGTCTCCTGCCTTGATTGTTATTTTTACATTGTCCGAGGGAAGTATTTCATAATAATTCAAATCTTTTACTGTTATGGTGTATGTTCCAACTTTCATCCCTTCTTTTCTTACCCATCCTGTCGAGTCGCTTGTTCCTTCTTGCGTTTCATTTACTCCTGTAAATACTACTTTCGATCCTGCAACATATTTTACAGGTGATGATCCTTTTTCGTATAGCCTTACCTTCGCAGTCCCTGTATCGTCCGTCTCGGCCTTATCCATTTCTATTTCTGTTGTGTCTCCTCCTTTCACCGAAGTTGTAATACTTAGGCTTTCGTATCCTGGGGAATAAGCTTTAGTTACTTCAAAATCGCAGGCGTTTTCCGTTAGCTTAAAAATTCCGTCAACTTTTCCATCAGCGTTGTCTCTCACGCTTTTTGGAGTGAAATTTGAAATGTTTTTGCAGCTGAACTTAACATAAGCTTGTCCGCTCTGATCAACTATTGCTGCGTTTGTAGTGGAATCAATTAGTTTTACATTCGCAAAATCACTGTACTGGGGAACATCTTCTTCAGGGGCTGGTTGGAGAAGAAGCTTGTATTCTTTAGAATCAAATTCTATGTTTTTATCCTTGATTGAAACATACCCTATTTTTTCAGCAGAGACTTTTGCCGGAGGATATTCGCTGCTAGGAAAGAAAATATTTGCCACTGCCTCGAAAAAATTACGCCCCTCCCCTTCTACAGTTACTTTTGAAAGTCCGTTCTTGTCGGTTACTCCATCAAAAGGATCGCCATCTATGTCTCCGCTAAGTTTTACTCCCGGGAGGAAATTACTTGTCTTCGAATCGTAAGTAAGGAAAGTGATTTCGTAGGGCGCGTAAAACCTGGCGAGGTACCCCATCAACAAAAGTAAGAAAAGTAGCAGGAGAAGGAAAAGCACAAAGCTTGGAATGACCTTGTCGATTGGATCCACTATTTTGTAAATTGGAATGTATTTGTCGATTCGGTCAAGCGCCGAATACCATTTGTCTTCGAAAAAGAAGTAAACGCTTTTAGCCTTATTGATGATTTTTTGAACAAATTCGTTAAAGCCCACAACGTCCACCAAAGAAGACCAAAAAACCCTAAAATTCTCTATATTATATATACTATATGTGCGCAATATGAAAATTGGCTCATTTTCCGCCAAAATTCCATTAACAAGATGGGCTTAAGTAGTTAATAAAGCTTTTTGTGGGCGTTTTGAAGCATTTGGGGCTTTTTTAGGGCTTAAAGCTTTCAAGTTTCTCTGCAATGTTTTTTGTTTTTTCAACATTTAGCTGTTTTGCAAGTGAATCCGACACTTTTTTACCCAAAATATTTTCAACCTTTTTCATATTTGTCTTAATTTCGCTAGGGCGCTTTATTCCTGCGTTAAAAAGTTTCCTTGCTCTTACCCTTCCGATGCCTTTAAGCTCAACAAGCATCAATAATTCTTCCTTCACCCCATACTTCGCCCTTAACCCGAGTTTTATTGAAGGGGTAAGATGCCTTTCCTGCGCGAGCACCTTTGAAAGCTCGATTGTAGAGTAACTAAGCCATTCAATGATCCTTGTTTTTCCAAAAAGCACTCCCGGCGCGAGATTATAGTCCTTGAAAAGCTCTTGCTCTTTTTTCTCGTTACACCAATGCTCAAGCATGAGCGCTGAAAAGAATTTGTTGAGTTGTGCATCCGAAGAATATAACGCCTCTTCCTCGCTGAACGGGATTTCAATTATTCTGTCATGAAATTCTTCCCTAATAAGTGGTTCAAGTTTTCTTGGGGTAGTGAACCAGGGAGAAAATTCTGTGCAATTCACCCACGCGAAAAGATAAGAGAAAGGAGTGAAAGTTTTTCTCATCCCGAGCGCCTTCACCAAACTATTTGCACTCTCGGGATCAAGGAACAAATCACTAACTCTTTTTCCTAGCGGAGTGCAACTCCACTTTTCCTCTTTTTCGACAACAAAATTAAATTCTTTCAAGGCCTCAACCACTTCGGCAACTGTTTCAATAAGTTCACCCATCTCCTGTAACTGATGCGCGTAAAGAGTGCCCTCAAAAAATTTCTCTGCGCTTTCGATGCTGTGTATGTCTCCTGTTGCGATGAGCGCGAGGATATGCGTCCTAAGAATTGAAATCGTTCCGAGCTGCGAGCTAACAGCCTCCATCGGACCGTTAATATATTTCTCCATGAAAAGCTCTTTCTGATTCTCGGTACTTGCGATAACAATGCTTTTTCCCTCGCTAGAGAATTTCGGTCTGCCTGAACGTCCCGACATTTGCTTATACTCGCGCACCGAGATGAGCTCCATCCCGAATTCTTCGAAACGATACATGCTCGGAATCACTACAATGTCAGCGGGGGTGTTTACTCCTGCCGCAAGCGTTGGAGTTGCAGAAATCATTTTTATTTTTCCATTCCTGAAATTCTCCTCTACAATTTCTCTCTGCTCTCCCATGAGTCCTGCGTGGTGAAATGCCGCGCCGGCACGAATGCAATCAGCGAGGGAGGAACATTGCTCGGTGGGTGCCTCTAAAACATTTAGTGCATCATCAGCGATTTTTGCAAGCTCTAACTTTTCCTTGTCTTTAATCATTTTTGTTGTATGTTCAGAGAGTCTCTTTGCCATTCCCTCGGCGCGCTTTCTCGAGTTCATGAAAAACAAAAATTGTTTTTTTGCATCTAGGTTTTTCTCAATTACGTCCTCTAGTGTTCCTTCTTCGTTTGTCTTGTCATTAAACTCCAAGGTTTCCTCAAACAAAACCCCTTCGCGGAGTTTCACCGGTCTCCAATTGCTTTCGATGAGCTCCGCGTCGAGCCACTTTGCGAGCTGGTTCGCGTTTGGAATTGTTGCGCTTAGCGCAAGCGTACGAATATTTTTGTTTCTATTTCTCAACTGAGTGATTGCGATTTCAAGCACGGGCCCGCGATCTGAATCAAGTTCGTGCACCTCGTCAATAATAATGCACCCGACATCCACAAGCCACTCGGCATTATGCCTCAAAAGCGAAGCGAGCTTTTCGTACGTCGTAAAAATACAGTCAAACTTCTTCAAATAAGATGATGACGAATCAAGGTCGCCAGTTGAGAGAGCAAATTTTAGTTCAGGATATTTTTTCTTGAAATCTTTGTAGTGTTCGCTTGCGAGCGCGCGCAAAGGGCAAGTGTAAATTATTTTTTTCTTGTCATTCATCGCAGATTCTAAAATAAAAAGTTCTGCTATAATTGTTTTTCCGCTCGCAGTGGGCGCGGATACTACAAGGTTTTTTGATAATTTGCCAAGGCACTTTTTTTGCATTTCGTTAAATGAAGGAAATTTGTTCGCTTCAAGAACCATTTTTTCTACGTCATGGGCGGAGCTGACCATAGAATAAATTTGGATTTGAAAGTATTAAAAATGAGGGGTGGGGGGCGTGCCGGCGCAAAGAGGCGGACTGCAATTTAACCGAGTCAGTTTTCTGTTCCGTTTCCGTCGTTATAGATTGCTGCAATTTCTTCTGTACTTAATGCTTTGTTGTATATTCGAAGATCATCCATGCTTCCCTTGAATGTTTGCGAGTCCCATCCATCTTCCCAGCCAATTTTTGTTGAATATTCTCTGGGAACAATGTTCCCTGTAGTTGGTATTGGGGTGGATGCGGCATTGTCCACGTATACAATTACATTGGTTCCGTCATAAACTCCTACGACGTGGTGCCATGTGCCATCATTAGGTAAAGCAATGTCCGTTGTTCCTCCGCCAAGTCCTGGTCCGCTGTCAGTGTCTATTGCAAAGTCTACAAAATTTCCGAGGTGGGATGCTTGAATGTCCATCCACCAAGAGCCTGCGCCTGAGCCCATTTTTCCGACTATCCAATCATATCTGTCTTCTGTTGATCTTTTTACCCAGGCAGATACTGAAAGTTTGTCTCCAGTTATATTTAGGTCCCCGTTTGGGGTCCCGGCTTCGATATAGTCCGCAGTTATATCTGGATCATATTCGCCGATTCCGTTGAAACTGAATGAACCGTTAATCTTAGAAGAAATCAAAATGTTTGTATCTCTTTGAGATGTCCCGTTATAATCTCCCCTGCTGTCGACAACCGTTGTGCTTGCCGCATTGTCATTCATCTTGTAGTGCGCAACAAGATTTGTTCCAAGCGCGCCGCTTTCGCTTTCAGTCCCTGCGCCTGAATTATATAGCGCTGCGATATCGCTTGGACCAAGGGCTGTGCTATATACTCTAAAATCATCGAGTGATCCATCCCAAGTTGGCCAAGTAGCATTTTTTCCAATAAGTAGATTAGCCGTTCCTAGATTCAGTGAAGATGTGTTTCCATAGCCCACGTTCACGTCATCCAGCCATAAAGTTCCCTGACTTCCATCATGCGTAAAAACAAAATGGTGGTACTTCCCATCTCGGATTCCATAAGCGTAAGCACGCGCAAACCAGTTGCCTGAGATTAATATCCCCACTGCATCTTCATCATAAGAGACCCCTGCTGTCGCATAAGTGTTGTCGGCGCTGAAAAAGTCTCCTCCTATTGCCCACATATATTCTTCCCCGTCAGGTTTTGTGGTCTTAAACCAGCACGAAATTGAGAAAGGATTATTTCCTGCGCCAATCGGTTGGGCGCCGGTATCAATGTAATCGCTGCTTCCATCAAAGCTTAGCGCGCCATTTATTTTTGAAGTTGCCATTAAGTTTGTGCTTGATATTAAGTCGAAATTTCTGACTAGCACTCCATCGTTGTTTCCTGTGCTATCTGAAACTGTTGTATCTATCGCGTCTTCATTCATCTTGTAGTGTGCGATTAATCCGTTTTGTAAATCAATTCCCGGCCCTGTTGGGGGAGTTCCGCCTTGTGTTTGCTCTAGTATGCCTTCGTTTAGGTTTATGTCGCTGCAGTTGATTTGGATGTTTTCTAGTTTTTGTGTTTTTGTTAGGCCTGTTGATGTTGTGTAGTTTGTTGTTATTGTTGTGGTGATGGTGGTGCCGGGTGTGCAGTTTTTTGTGGTGTTGATTACGATGTTTGCGGGGGCGCCTTGTGTAATTGTTTGGTTGATGTTTGGTAGTGATTCGTCGCCTACGAGTACTTCTGTTATTGTGATTGTTTCTCCTGTGTTGTTTTTGAATCCTAAAAAGATGTTTCCGTCGAGTGTTGATTCTGAATCAACGATTGCTATTGGCGAGGTCATTGTTGATATTTGTGAGCTTGCTGTTGCAACGTTTTCCCCTTGGTTCGTGAATCCGACAAGCATCGAGACAACAACGAGCGAGATGACTACCACGACCGCGATGATTACTAAGTATTCTATTGTTCCTTGCGCGGAATGGTTTTTCATGGAGGAGTAAGGGCTATCAATCTATAATAATCTTGTGGCATAGGTCAATTTTGCGCCAGTTCTTGCCTTATCTTTTCCTCGTCTTCAGGATTAGTTACACCATACCACTTATCGTCAGTGGCGATAAGCCTCAGTGAAATCTTTTTTTCCTTGATAAGATTGCTTAACTCTACTGGCAAAAGACACTCTGCCTTTCTATCTCCGTTATGCTGCGTCTTAAAATGTCCTAATTTATCCGCAAGCATCCAAATAACTTCTTGTTGTAGTCCGAAAAGATTCATGCTGCAAAGGGTGCTTTCTTCCAAACCCTTTTCGTGTAATTTTTCTTTTTCAATGTCAAAAACTTCTGTCATGTTTGTGACAAAATTTTTGCTGTCGGTCTTGAATATTCCTCTGTTCGTTTTTCCCTTCTCAGGAATCACTTTTCCAAGTTCGTATCCGACCGCGACGCAATCGGTTCCGTTCGCGCTCAAGAAATCATGCGCCTGCGAGAAAGCTTTCTCTCCATAGATATCATCCCCATTGCACACCACAAATGGTCCATTTATCGCATCTTTTGCTGATACGAGCGCATCAACAGTGCCCCAAGGCTTATCTCTTTTTGCCAGATCAAATTCCTGTTTTGCATAAGCGATCGGGATTCCACTATAACTTGTGCCAAACATTTCCTTAAATGGAGCCTCAGTTTTTTCTCCTACAATGAAAATTATTTTTGTAAAACCCGCGGCTACCGCTTGTTTCATTGACACTTCAATTAGCGTTTCGCCCACAGGGCCAACGCGCGCGAACTGCTTTATCTTTCCCCCAAATCTCGAGGAAAGCCCCGCGACCATATAAACGATACCGATTTGTTTGCTCATGAATAAGTAATTTTTCTTAGAAGATATATTCCTTTTGGTGCTCTTTTGGAAGGTAAAATTAAAGCAATTCTGTCTCTTCCAAAGGAATATATACAACATTCTCGGATAGTGTTTCATGAGTAACTCACTTTTCGTCCTACTCGCAGTTCTGTTTGTCGCGATAGTTGCCGGCTCGGTTCTTGCGCTTGACAGTCCTATAAAGGGAACAGATGCGGACTTGAATACAAACACAACCCCTAGCATAAATACTGCTCCATCTAACGCTTCGTTCTGCGGAACGTCAACTTACGCCTTATGCAAACTTGATTCTGAGTGCAAAACAGGAGGCTGCTATGACAGTAATTGCGGAGGAGCTAATGAAAAGTTTGATGCACTCGCCACCTGCCAATTCGCGGATTGCTACAAGGCAGTAGATTACAATCTCTACTGCGGCTGCTCTGACAACAAGTGCCAGTGGAAAGCCATCGCCGCAACTGCGGTTGAGTGCAATACATACGTTGACCAAAACGGGTGCACAATAAAGGAATGCCCTAATGTTAACAAAGTGACTGATTGTTCTCAAACCCAAAAACTTGACTGCAATATCACCAAAAACCTCGCGGGGTACGATGAGAACTGGTGCAACGGACAGCTAATGAATCCATATTATCCGCCCGAGAGTTCTGATATAAACCAGGAAACGAATTGCACAACTTCACAAGGCTGTGTTTTAGATACAAATTCGGCTTCTAGCAAAATCAACGATACGAATGCTATGGTCGACTCGGGAGAGAACAAATTCGATCCGGAAGCATACCTTGAAACGATAACCAAGTGCAGTATTGCAGCCGATTTAAATTCCGCTATAAAATGCGAAAAATCTTTTGGGCAGGCAATTATTGTAAGAATATTGTCTGTCACCGACGGAGATTACAAATGCAAATCAGTCGAGCAGGGCGATCTGGCCGGAGTCAAGGTGTGTGTCACAACCTCAGGAACCGTTTTTGCCCCGCCGCAAATAATCGGAGAGTACTATTTTTCCCCTGACGAGATAAGGACGAAAATCTATTCTCAAGAGATTATCTATACTCCAAAAGAAGAGGACGTTTTGGACCAAGTGGGAAAACTGGGCGATGCTATAGACGAGAATTCCCAAAAAGAATTTTCTGAAGAAACAAAAAGTTTCGAATTCAAGAGAGGGATAGTCGTAAGTCGCTCTTCAGACGACAACGCGCAAAAACAATCAACAATATCGATTGAAGTGTCAAACCCTTCGCAAAATGCGATAGAAGGGGTCGAAATCATTGAAACAATCCCGAAAGAAATCGCCCTTTCTGCAAGCGAAATACGCTCCGACTACAATATGGTCGTTATCGAAGATGATCCCGTGATCGCGTTTGTGATACCCTTCATTGCTCCAGAAGGAAAAGCCGAAGTAGTGTACACTGTGGAAAAAGAGGTAGACCAAAACGACTTTGGCACGATGGGAACCCCTATCGCAAGGTTTGATGCTTCCTTAGGCGACGCAGAGTGCTCGATAGATACGACGCTCGCAACAAAATTCGATCTATCTTTCAAGGTCAGCAAAGAAGGAATAGCTGATGTGGATCTCAATATTTTGCTCCCCTATAATGAGGCCTGCCTTGCCTATGTAGGCATCAGCACTGCACAGTACGCTTCATTCGATTGCACCAATTACACACTCTACGCGCAGGACGCCATGTTTGAAAAAATGGGTTTCTTTACAACTGAAAAATCAACCTGCCTCGCTTCATTTGCAGGCGGAAATCTAATCCTTGATTTTATCACTCAAACAGATATGCTAATCACTCCTTTAATGGGGAACAGCTACGAAGTAACATTTAGGGATTGGAACGTTGAAAGCACACTTGGCGCAAGTTCGCTGACAATAATTGTTCCCAATGGCGCAAAAATAAATTCATTTTATCCTATGGCGGATCCTAAAGGCGAATCGTTTCCCGAAGAAGGAAAAGTGATATGGAATGCCCTCCCCTCATCGTCAAAAAAACCGAGCGTAAAATATTCTCTTGACGGACTCGACACGGTAGTAATGGCCGTAATAGGGATTGGAGTGATACTGATTCTTGTGGGATTCGGATTCTTGGTCTACACTTTTAATATGCGAAACGAACGTGAAAAGAAAATCAAGGAAATTAAATTAAAGATGAAGCTTCTTGAGCAAGGATACATGAAAGGGCAGATGGACGAAACTACTTACAGAAGACTAATGGAACAATACATGCTTCAGCTCAATGAGTTCAACGCACAAAATGCTGCAAAGAAAAATCCTCCAAAATCACCCCCAACAAAGCCTCCCGCAAACCCTCCCGCCTCGGGTGCACCTGGTGCGCAAGGAACAATAGAATACTTAGTGCTCATGGCAATTATTGTCGTTGTCGCGCTTCTTGTAACCGGGATGATGACTGGGTTTTTTGAATCGGGCGCAAGCGTATCAGAAGGATCTTCAAAAATAAAGATGCAGACAAGCCCCATAGGGATAATGGACGGAGTGGTCACGCTTGACGGAAATTACACCATAATCCTACAGAACAACACTTCCGGAGGAGTTACAATTACAGACATAAAATTTGATGATCAGAACGCCACACAAAATTTTTTCTTAGATGTGGGGGATGAAAAGAAAATAACTATTGACACGACCCACACTTGCGCAAACGTGGGCGCACAAAGGACAATAGATGTCACAATAAGCTACAATACCAATTATGGCATTCCTCACAAGATAGGGATTGAAGACGCGACTTTCGGATGCGAAGCCTCATCCTAAGCCTAATTTTCCATCTAAAACCAGCATCCTTTTTAACCACAAAAGACTTTTCTTTAGTTGATAGAATGACTGATGTAATCGCCTCAATAGTAGAATTTGAGAAAAGATTTCCTAAGTCCCCAAAAGAAGGCGAACGAAGGGCAGCTCTTGAAAAATATTTTTCCTTGGGCGGCGTAATTAAAGCGCACGAATCGGGAAAAGACTGGCCGAAATTATCCTATCCTGAATCGATGGTACTAGGAAAAAAAATTGACGAGATAGTTGAGAAAAAGAAACTTTATCAGGAAAAGCTTGGCGACTGGAAAAAGAGCCACCTTTCAGCATCAATGTACCACCAGTTTCACCAGTTGAAAAAACTAAAAGAACCGCTCTATTGGGAACACATGGCAAAAATGGCTTCGGATGCAGATTACCGAAAAGATGCAGACATTGTAAAACTTCCTGCGCACCTTGTAGCGGACAAAAAATGGAAACCGATGGTGAAAATGTTTGTGAAAGATCTTGATTATCGAAAACAGCTCTCTGAAACAGTTTCAACCTCAATCATCTACAAAAAAGACAAAAAAGTTGCAAAATACGCTGATGAATTAAAGGATTTTAGGATGGAAGCTGCAGGAAAACAGGTAAAGGATCTTGACAAAAAACTTTTAGTAATTGAAACTGCTGAAAAAGCCTTGCGCGAAATGCAAAGATGGACAAGAGAATAAGCCTCTTTCTAATTATACTCAAAAAAGCTTAAGTAGTTCTTTCGCATAATTCTTCATATGGTTGATGCTTTAAGCAAGATTCCAGAGACGCCCTTTGGCGAAGAAATTCCTCCTATAAAGCTTTTCACTTTTGACGTGACTTCCCGTTGCAACATGAACTGTAACTTCTGTTTCCAGCGCGGCAGAGAATATTACACGGGCCCCGATATGAAGTTTGAAGAATTCAAAAAACTAATAGATCAAATTAAAGAACAGGGGAAAATTTTGGGGAACTCGAAATTTATTTGCATCGCCGGCGGAGAGCCATTTCTCAATAAAGAAGTCGTACAAATGTCACAATACGCCGTGCGCGTCCTTGGGAGAAAAAATGTCAGCATCACAACAAATCTTGCGTTATTTCCCACAAATCCTGCGGAGACGGCGGCGCTCCTCAAAAGAATGGGGCTCCCAAGAGTTAACGTCTCAATAGATAGGGAGCATTTGCTTTATGGTCGGGAGATGGAAGCAAGAATTATCGCATTCTTTGCTGGAGCAAAAGCAGCAGGTGCAAAGGCAAACGTTCAGAATGTCGCCCAAACAAAGTACCAAGAAAAATACCGGTGGCCAAAAAACATAGCAAGACTAATACCAAAAGAATTCAAAACGCGAGTGGCTCAAGACAGCAACAGCGGGAGGAGGGAATTTTATTCAAGCAAAAAAGGAACCGAAGACATGAAAAATTGGCTTGGCAAATTGCATAGAGGGGAAGGCGCTCCCATGCCGCCAATAAATGTTGCGTTAGGCGTCGGACTTGTGCCGTTATACGGGGCCAAAATGCCCGTCACTGTGCATTTCGCCACGGACGGCAAAGCATATTTGTTTTCTGGGCTTGGCGCGCTGCATGCGCCGCAGTTCTCAATAGGCAGTTGGAAAAGAGAAACGCTTAAGGACATAATCAAATCAAATTTGCCTTACAAAATAAACGTAATCAAGGGCTGGCTTGGGATGGTTAGCATTGCGGCAAAAGATAAGCACCAAAGGTTTAGGGCAATCGCAAAAGAAAATCCAAAAAAAGTAAAGTTATTCGCAGGATATGCGTTGAAAAGATTTGAAAGAGAAAAAAAGCAAAACAAAAACAGGCTCCCAAGATAATTTTCAAAACGAAATGAGAGTTTTTAACAAAAACTTTTTTTAAAATAAAATATTTCCGATCACCGGCGCGCTACCCTCTCTTTTCTTTTTAAAGACCAAAAATGAAGGGGTAGTAAAGAGGTGTATGATATGTTTTCATCAAGAATTTGCAGATTTGTAGAAGGCAATTCAAAAGCGTTTGACTTTTCTTACGTAAAGCTCTAAATTAGCTTTATTTTGACTAGGCAGCTCCTTTGACTTCCACACGACTCAAGAAGCAGTGAATTGCTTTTTTTTGCATTTTTATTGCAATAAAGCAAAAATAATTTTTTGCCATAAAATTAGGCAAGGAGGTAATAAGTATGAAACCAACAAAAGCATTGAAAGTAGGCCCGGTAGAGGTTGCGGTATGGGAAAACACATCAAAAGATGGGAAAAAGTTCTTCTCAACCACGCTTGAAAGGAACTATAAGGATGGAGAAGAGTGGAAGAAAACCAATTCCCTCAGAGTGGACGATCTCCCTCGCGCAATCTTAGCGCTCCAGCAAGCGTACGAGTTTGTCGCAATAAAAGATGAATGAATGCGGAAAGGCTTTCGCCCAGGCGCGATAGGCCCTTTCTTTCTTTTTAGATTCGATTTATTAACCTTTTTCAATCCAAGATTAATCGTGATGATATGTTTCCGGGCGGAGTAAATCCAAAACAAATGGCTCAAATGATGAGACAGATGGGTATAAAGAGCGGCGAAGTAAAAGCTACAAAAGTAATTATTGAGGAAGAGAGCGGAAAGAAAATGATTTTCTCCTCGCCCCAAGTCCAGTGGATGGATGTCCAAGGAAAAAGAACTTATACTGTGATAGGCGACCCGCAAGAAGAAGCGGCCGGGATACCTGAAGATGACATACAAATGGTTGCAGAACAAGCAGGCGTTACAAAAGAAAAAGCAAAAAAAGCCCTTGAAGAATCAAGCGGCGACATAGCAGAAGCAATAATGAAACTAAAAGAATAAATAAAAATTAGTTCTTTTCTTCCGCGCTAATAAACAAAATGCTATCTCTTGAATAATACCCGTTTATGTTCAGGAGAACTTCATCGCCTGCTTTCTTGCTTGGGCTTACGCTTGCAGTAAAAGTTCCTTGAGGATATTTCAAATCAAGCCCAATTTCTGGAACAGTAAAATAATTTTCGTCAAAGTTGGCCGTTCTTGCGGTTGTTACAGAGAAATTTGCATCAGTAAAAAGCTTTTCAAGAGAAGCGACTGCACTGTCAGTGGTGAAAAGAATGCTTGCCTTTGCGCCGCTTGAAGAATCAAAATACATTTGCGCGTTTGAATCAAGCTTTGTTATTTCCGCTCTCAAATAATTCTCATCAAAAACATTGCTGTCTTTCTCTGCGTCAAGCGTAAGTTCGTTTTCAACGGAAACGATTGTGAAGTTCCCTGAAGCAGAGAATTGTTTAGGCGAACTGGTGTTATTTAATTTCTCAAGAAGATCAAGCGATTGAATAGCATTTCCTGAAAGGGTCATCGTTCCAGAAACAGTGATATTGTCATTGGGAATAGTTTCAAGTGAAACTATTGATGAAAGCGTGCTGATTTCAAAATTAAAATCCCTGTCAACATTAAGATCGGTGTTGTGTATCGACACTTTTCCTGGAGAACTTATTGTCATGTACTTCATCGCTTCAAAGGAGCTTGCATCGGATGTGAAAACTTCAAGCTTTGAAATTTCGCTTGATATTAAGCTTGAATCAGAGTCTCTCTTTAGAGAAACTTCGGCAAAATAATACCAGTCGGTTTCATTAGGTTGTTTTACAAATTTTGAAGAAATTTTTGAAACCCCGCTAACCTTGAGAACAGCATCATCTATGGTTTGCTTGTCGGTAAGACTCGTCTTTGCCGCAAACCTAAGCGCGTTAAGTTCCTTTAGGGCATTAGTGTCAAAAGTAATGGTGTAATTGAAAGTCGCCTGGTTTTGGTTTGCCAAAATATTTGCGGCATCGACATCAGCGCCGCTAGTATCATTCTCTCTGTATAGCAGTCCTGCTGCGAGCATGCTTAGGGCCATTACGGCGACAATGAAAAGTCCGAACCATTTTAACATTTCGTTATTTTGCACCAAAAACACCTACAAAAGAATTCCAAGCAATCCTTTAAAAAGAGTTCATCCGAACCCCTTTATTTAGTAGAATGCGCTTAAGGCGCGAAAGCTGAAATGTAAAAAAGGTGTTTAAATTGACTGGAAACCAAGAAGAAAACCATAAATGCGATGATCCTACTTGTTCGCATGATCACGACGAATTAAATATCAAAAAAAGAATGCTCCAAGTTAGTTTTATCGGAAAAGAATCGCTCGAAGGAAGAGTATTTGACTGCACCGATTCCGAAGTAGCAAAAGCAAACAAGCTTTTTGACGAAAAAAGAAAATATGGTTCACTTACAATCATAACGGGCGAAAAAGAACTTCTTCCCCTTGTGGAAAAAGAGCTTGCAACGATGAAAGTTGGCGAAGAAAAAACAGTGAAGCTCGCGCCAAAGGACGCTTTTGGAGAAAGAATCGCTGATCTTGTAAGAGTAGTACCAATAAAAGTTTTCTTAGATCAAAAATTGAATCCGGTTCCAGGCCTGGTTATAGCAACGGGTGGACACTACGGAAGAGTACAAAGCGTATCAGGCGGAAGAGTAAGAGTTGATTTCAATCACCCTCTCGCAGGAAGAGATATAGAATATATAGTAAAAGTGGAAAAAGAAATAACGGCCATTGATGAAGTTGCGCAGGAAATTTACGACAAATACTACACTCTTTTGCCAGGGGTAACAAAAGAATATTCCCAAGGAAAATTAGCAATAAAACTTCCGACAAGATTCTATTCAAATCTTGAGAAAGTAAACGCCTCGGTTGCAAGACTCGGACTGATTTTTGGGGTTACAATCAAATTTGAAGAGAACAAGGACGGCTCAAAAGCAGTTGCAACGCAAGTTGCACCGGCAAAAGAAATTGTTGAAAAACAAGAAAGTACAGAAGATGCGCTTGAAGAAGCTGAAGAAGAATTAGAAAGGCAAGAAATAAGCGAAGAAATAGAGGAAGAAGCCGAAGACATAGAAGAAATAGTGAGAAAAGCCATTCCTCAAAAAGAAAAATCGCTCGCAAGAACATTCAGTGACGTTGTGAAAGAAAAGAAAGCCCCGACAAGAGCGGATGTTGACATAAAATCAGATTCAGCTTCAATCATACAAAGACCGAAGCCAAAGAAGTGACTCAAAAACCATTTTTAATGGATTTTAGGGCACTTCACAAATACCTTTATAAAGGTTTTCGAATCAAAGCTTTGTAACAAAGCTAATTGTTTATTTTTGTGATCGATGATGAACTACTTTAAGGAAGTAGAAGGATTGCCCATAAGTCTCATAAGCGAGAGAGTAAGATTCACTCCTCCCGCCGGGCCAGTAAACGCAAACATTACAGTACAACAGAAAAAGACTGGCACTACTACGGTAGGCATAATAGGAAAAGAATTTGTAGTTCTAGCAGCGGATCAGCAGGCAACAATGGGGTACATGGCCGCCGATGACGACGCAAAAAAGATTTATAAAATTACAAGCAAGGTTGGACTTACAATTTCAGGCGCAGTAGGCGACTCGCTGATGGTGATAAGATACCTAAAAGCGCAGGCGAACCTCTACGAAATAGAACGAGGAACAAAAATAACTCCTAAAGCAATCTCAAATTTGCTTTCAAACGTTTTAAACGGAAACAGATACTACCCTTTCATATTCATGCCAATAATCGGCGGAGTAAACAACAAGCCACAGCTCTATGAGCTCACCCCATTCGGGTGCATATCAAAGAAAACAAAATATGCAGTAACCGGATCAGGAACAGAGTTCGCAATAGCAGTACTTGACGCAGATTTTAGGCCGGAAATGGCAGAAGAAGACGCTATAAGCCTCGCAGTAAAAGCAATAATGGTTTCAAAGAACAGAGACATTAACACTGGCGGAAGAACGATTTCGATGGTAATTATAGATAAGAAAGAATACAGGAAAGTTGACGAGAAAGAAATAGAAAAAGCAGTGGCAAAAGTAAAGCTCAACTTCAAGAAAAACTAAAATCAATGCCTTAAAAGAAAAATCAAATCAATTAATTGCCAAATATTTTTTTTCAAGGGAACCTTGACTTTAACTCTCCTTTAGCGGTGAAATAATTTTTTAGAGGAATGAAAATGCTAAAAGAAGCAAAAATAGAATATGGTTCGAAGAGCAACGAAGAAGTAAAATACATGGCAAAGTACATGAAAGAAGAACTCACAAGAATTCGGGATGACATAAACTTTTTATTGAAAAGAATCGAAGAAGCGGAGAAAAAATACAAAATACAGAAGTGAAAAAATGGTACAAAAACTGAAAATACTTGACGACATCAATGAAGCTCTTAAGCGAATCGCTCCAAGAGAAGCCGAAATAACAAAAGTAGAGATGGAAGGGCCTGAAGTAATAATTTACACCAGAAACCCGGCAGCATTCTTTAGCGCAGATAACCTTGTCTCAAAAATTGCGTTCGAACTCAAAAAAAGAGTTAACATAAGAACGGACAAAACACTGCTTTCAAACGTAGAACAAGCGAAGAAACAGATCCTATCCATGATCCCTGTGGAAGCGGATGTAAAGGATGTTTATTTCAACGAACCATTCAGCGAAGTCGTGATTGAAGCGGTAAAAAAAGGACTAGTAATAGGAAAAGGCGGAGAACTCTCAAAGAGAATTGTGCTTGAAACCGGTTGGACCCCAAAAATATTAAGGGCTCCTACAACAAAATCAGAAATACTATCCGGAATAAGAAGGCATCTCTACAAACACGCCGATGAGCGAAAAAAATTCCTTTTAAAAACCGCGGAACAAATATACGAAGAAGTATCCCACTCAAAACACGAATGGATAAGACTCGTTGCACTTGGTGGATTTAGAGAAGTTGGAAGAAGCTGTATGCTCCTTGAAACAGAGCACACAAAAATACTTCTCGATGCGGGGATAAACTTCAGCTCTGACGATCCGTACCCTTACATTGATTCACTCGGATACCCGATGAGCGAGATAGATGCGATGGTAATAACCCACGCACACTCGGACCACACTGGACTAGTACCTTACTTGACAAGATTAGGATTTGACGGACCGATATATTGCACCGAACCGACAAGAGACTTAATGGCACTACTACATTTTGATTATTTGGACGTAAGCGTAGCGAATGAAAAAGATGTTCCATTCTCAGAACAAGATGTAAAACAGGCGCTCTTGCAAAACATCACGCGAGATTACAGGGAAGTTACTGACATCGCCCCCGACATGAGACTTACTCTGCATAACGCAGCGCACATACTCGGCTCGGCCTCGGCGCACATAAATATTAAAGAAGGGGTGCATAACGTCGTTTACAGTGGAGACATAAAATACGGTGCAACAAGATTATTTGATAATTTGGACATAAAATATCCAAGACTTGAAACACTCATCGTTGAAAGCACTTACGGTTCTCAATCGGCAGTGCAGCTCTCAAGACAAGAATCGGAACAAAAACTAATTGACATAATACTTGAAACAACACAATTTGGCGGAAATGTTCTCATACCGGTATTCGGCGTAGGAAGAGGGCAAGAAATCTGCATGGTAATAGAAGATGCTTACAAGAGAGGAGTTCTAACTGACAAAAACAAGATTTACATTGAAGGAATGGTGCGAGAAGCAAGCGCAATACACACAGCGTACCCTGAATACTTGCGACAGAGCCTTGAAAAAAGAATTTTAACAAACGATTCTCCATTCGATAGTCCGGTATTTAACGAAGCAAAAAAAGATATGAGGGACAAGATAGTTGCAGACTCCGGCGCAGTAATAATAACTACGAGCGGAATGATGAATGGCGGACCGGTAATAGATTATTTCTACAAAATGGCGGAAAATCCGTCAAACACTTTGGTGTTCGTTGGATATTTGGCCGAAGGGACATTTGGAAGAAAAATCCAGCAAGGATTAAAGACGCTCCCAGTGAGCGACAACGGAAAAACAAGAAGAGTGGACGTAAAAATGAGAATAGAAACAATCGACGGGTTCTCAGGGCACTCCGATTTCAACCAACTAAGCGCTTACGTTGCTTCGCTGAAGCCAAAGCCAAAGAAAATCATTGTAGATCACGGCGATCCGTCAAGGAGTGTTGAGTTTTCCAAGTACTGCGCAGCAAAATTCGGTATTAGCTCGACCGCCATAAGAAATCTTGACGCAGTAAGGCTAAAGTAGAGAATTGCGAGTCGCCATTTCAAAAGTTTCTTTGCCATTTCGCGGGATTGAGGAAGCTTTTTAACCATTTAAGGGATTTGTTTTCTAAACACGGGTGATTTATTGGCAAGACTATTTATACCGGGGCCTATAAGCGTTCCAGCCGAAACAATGGCTGCAATGCAAAAAGAAATGATAGGACATAGAGGGAAAGAATTCGCTGAAATCTTTGGCGCATGCACCTCTAATTTGAAAAAAATACTTTACACTAATAATAGAGTTCTCATTTCAACCAGTTCCGGTTCGGGCCTAATGGAAGGCGCGATACGTAACTGTGTCGAGAAAGACGTGTTAATGGTTTCCTGTGGCGCATTTGGAAAAAAATGGTATGACATCGCAAAATCATGCGGAAAAGAAGCTGATCTGCTAAAAATCGAAGACGGCAAAGCAATCAAGCCGGAAGTTTTGGCAAAAAAACTTTCAGAAAAGAAGTACGAAGCGGTGTGCATCACCCACAACGAAACTTCCACTGGAGTAATGAATAATTTGGCAGAACTTGCGCCCGTGATAAAAGCTAGCGGCGCACTAATGATGGTTGACACGGTTTCCTCCCTTGGCGGAGCAAAAGTGGAAGTTGATAAGATAGGAATCGATGTTTGCATTTCAAGTTCCCAAAAATGTTTTGCTCTTCCGCCCGGACTTAGCTTTGCATCAGTTAGCGGGGGTGCGCTAGCAAAAGCTAGAAACGTGAAAGCAAGAGGATATTACTTTGATTTTGTAGAGCTCGCAAAAGAGTATGATTCAAACCAAACTCCTTACACTCCTGCGGTGGGATTGATATTCGGATTAAAACAAAGAACCGATGCGATGATAGCTGAAGGGCTTGACAATATTTGGACTCGCCATGCGAGCCTCGCAAAACAAACCCAAGAGTGGGCAAAAGCAAAAGGACTTGATTTATTTGCTGAAGAAGGGTATCGTTCAATGACGGTTACTGCGATCTCAAACACTCGCAAAATAAATCTCGAAGAAGTAAAGAAAGCAGTGAAAACCAAAGGGTATGTAATGGATGCGGGGTATAGGAAACTCAACGATGATTTGGCGGCTCAAGGAAAACCCGACACATTCAGGATACCTCACATGGGCACTCTTAATAAGGAAGAATTGCAGAAATATCTTGATACGCTAGCGGTTGAAATGAAATTGTAGTTTAGAGTGGTTGTAATGGCAGAAATAAAAATTTTGGTAACTGATCCTATTTCAGAAACAGCTCTTGACATAATGAGGGAAGCCGGTCTTTTACTTGATGTTAAGATTGGCCTTAAGGAAGATGAGCTCGCATCTATTGCAGCGGACTATGACGCTTTTGTTATAAGGAGTGGAGTAAAGATTACGAAAAAAATCCTCGAAGCCGGCGCTAAAGGAAAATTAAAAGTTATTGGAAGAGCGGGCGTTGGAGTAGATAACGTTGATAAGGACGCTGCGAAAGCGGTTGGTATTTGCGTTGAGAACACTCCTTTTGGGAACACTAACGCTGCTGCGGAGCACACTCTCGCATTAATGATTCTTCTTTCAAAACACATAATTCATAGTCACAAAACAATGAAGGAAGGCAAGTGGGACAGAAAGAGTTTTGAAGGAACTGAGCTCAAAGCAAAGACTCTCGGGCTAATCGGTTTTGGAAATGTTGGGAAGAAAGTTGCAAAAGTTGCTCTGGCATTTGAAATGAAAGTTCTTGTTTATGATCCGTTTATCGATGCTGCAAAGCTAAAAGAGTTTGGAGTGGAAAAAGCAGAGCTTGAGAGCATATACAAGCACGCAGATTATATTACAGTTCATGTTCCGCTCACTGACAAGACAAAGAACATGATTTCTGATGCGCAGTTTGAGATAATGAAAAAGAACGTGAGGATTCTAAATGTTGCAAGAGGGGGAGTAATAGACGAAGATGCTCTCCTTCGCGCGTTAAATTCAGGGAAAGTAGCCGCTGCGGGTTTAGATGTATATAACGAAGAGCCGCCAATGAAGAAAGAACTTGTAATGCACGAAAAAGTTGTCTGCACGCCGCACTTAGGCGCATCAACTTTTGAAGCGCAGGAGAACGTAGGGTTAGAAGTTGCGGAACAAATGGTTCTTGCGTTAAAAAAAGGCGAAGTGAAGAACTGCGTTAACGGGGTTACTAAACTCCGCTAATTTTTTGTCGGGCTTACTTTTTCTCTTCATACATTTTCTGCAATTTGTCAAGCGCGCCTGATGTTTTTTCCATTTCCTTGTTGAGCGCATCTTTTACCCAAGCGTTAAACGATTCTTTCATCGAGTTTCTTTGTTCAGAAGTAGGGGAAGGATTGATTTTGTAAGAGAGTCCTTCTCGTTGTATTAGCCCGAGATCAATCACCCTGTTCAAATGATAGCGAATGAGTTTTTCGCTCATCTCAACCTTTGATTTTGACATAATATATTCTTGGATGTCAAGCGTTGTCGGATTTTGTTTCTTCGTAAAAATAAAAGTAAAAAGTGCATCAAGTGCAAGGAGTCCCTTATCGCGGCTTTCATTGCTTGAGATAAGTCCGAGCGAAAGCGCACACCATCTAAGGAGAGAATTTTTTGTGAGTGCAACTGAACTGGGAAAATCCATTTGCCTAATTGTCAGTTCTTTTCTAATGAGCTCTGCTTCAGGTATCATTTTTTTCACCAAAAATAAAAGGAAATACTCTTTTTCCTTGATATTCTTACGGCTGAAGCTATTAATAATGGTTACTGGAAAATTTCCCATTGAGCGTCAGCCTTGTTAGAAGATTTTCATTTGGCGAGCGCAACAAGGTAGATGCCGATTATCAGCAAAATTATTGCTGCAATGCTTCTTCCGTCGACGAAAGGTACTGGCACATACATAAGAGCAAGCGCAACAAGCACTGCTGCTCCAGCCATTTGTATTTTTGATAGCCCCATTGAGAAGTAAGGTCCTTGGGGGTATTAATACTTTTTGGGGGATGGGGCGTTTTTTTGAATTTTAACGCTAAAAAATCGTTTTAACAAGATTTTTAAATGTTGGATGCGTATATTGGTAGAATTATTTTTGGTGGTAACAATGGTTGATATCAAAACAGAACTAACTCCTTTGAGAATGATACTCGCAAAAAGGGAACCGGTAGAATTAATGGTGGAAATAGTAAATAACACCAGCAAGATCCAGATGATCTCCTATGATATCGTTCTTGGTCCACAGCTGGCTTTTGACAAAGGTGGGAGAAGTAACGCCCAAACAAAGAGATTTGATGAGATGCAGCCCGGGGAGAAGACCAGGGACTACTTTGATGTTTACTCAAGACCAAACGTAGAGAATGGGGAGCAGCCCATATTAATCACTGTAATGGAACACTTCAACAGTGACTACAAGTATATTCAAAGCAAGAAGTCAAAAGAACTAGTGCTAAGAATCGGCTAAATAGTCAAAGAAGCTCATATTTGCCTTATTTTAGGCATTTTTCGTTTTTTCTTGAGGAAATGCTGTCGTTTTCTCTTATATTATATATATTATAGTGCGATTTACTGCCTCTTTTCAGTACTCATTTAAATCTTCGCCCCAGGGGTTACATAGTATTAGAGTACTCAAAAAGAGCACTCAAAAAAGTAATTGAATCTATTAACTTAGTTCAGTTATGAAGTAACCTTATAAGCCTTATGGGTCAATATGGTATAATTGCCTGGTGTATGGTTTTGAGTCATAAATCATTTTTACTTGCTATTACAGCTCTGATTTTTCTAGTTTTTATTATTAGTACAGTAAGCGCTGCAAGCGTTTGCCGAAACACTGCTGATCCAGGCTTATGCTCATACAACGCCTGCTTTGGCGACGTTAGTCATTATGCTAAGAATGAGTGCTTGAGAAGCCCAGCAACTTCAAGTTGTGTTTGGAAAAACGGCTGGATTGGTTATGGGTGCTATGACCAGAAATGTTATGGGTCGTGCTCTTTAGCCCCTGCACCAACTCTAACGTCTACCTCTGCAACAGCCTCTGCTCCAACGTCAACTCCTTTGGGGAGTGGTGCAGGTAATAATCAGCCCCAAGCAGATGCAACTCCCCCAACAGCAGCAACAATTGCAGCAATTTCAACTTACAATTCAAATTCAGTGTTGCTAAATTGGACAGCAAGCCCGGCAACAGATCCTGAAACAGGAATAGCAAATTATTATGTTTGGTCAAACACAAATGGCTCAGCATTTACAAATATTGCCACACGCACAAGTGCGCAGACAACTTATGATGCAACAGCACTAGTTGACGGCAATCACGGATTCTTTGTTCAAGCAATAAACGGCGAAGGAATGGACTCAAATTCAAATACAAGATATTCTTTCACAGATTCAACAGCACCAACACAAGCAACACTATCAACCCCCCCCGTAAATAATTTGGGGACAGTTGACTTGAATTGGACAGCAAGCCCCTCAACAGATGCCGAATCAGGAATAAATCAATATAACATTTTCTACAATACAAACGGCTCAGCATTCACACTACTTGGCTCAACAACAGACACAAATTATTTGGCAACACTTCTCGCAGATGGCAATCACGGGTTCTTTATTCAATCATTGAATAACGCGGGGAGCGATTCAAACTCTGCAGTAGTTTACTCTGACACAAATACAGCGCTTCCAGTTGCGCCAATACTTGTGACTCTCCCAGTGTTCAATACAGGGGAATTTTCGCTTAATTGGTCATCAAACCCCGGAAGCGACTCAGTTTTTGGAGTGGCAAGATATGTTGTTTGGCAAAATTATAACGGCTCAGCATTCACACAAATCGCAAACACGACAAGCTTCACTTACTCCGTAGCAGGAAGACAAACACTTGACGGCAATTACGGATACTTTGTACAATTAGTTGGAAATAGTGCAAGAGACGCAAATTCCGCACCGGTATATTCATACATGGATTCAAGCGTTCCAATAGTTAATTCAATAAATGACATCAGCGATGGAAACGTTCAATACGCTCCATTCACAATAGACTTCAATGTAAGTTTTGGCGTAAGCGGCATCGGAACTTCAAAATACAGGTTAAAGACAGCTCCTTGGTCAATTTTCACTGCAGATCTTAACGCTCTAATAAATATTGACGGAAACAATAATTTCGATTACAATTTCTGCAACTTGGCAGGAGCATGCACATCAGGAACAACAATGGTTGAACTTGACACAGGATACATATCCGCAACCCCAACAAATCCAGGCGCAAGCGCATGGCAGAGAAACGCCTTCAACGTTTCATTTGACGTTGACTTCGGATACCAAGGAAGAGCATCAGCAAGATACGCTCTTGACAACGGCAGCTGGCAGAACTTCTTTGTTGATTTTAACGTACCAATAACAACAGACGGAAACCACCAGCTTGATTATAATTTTTGCAACAACGCAGGATTTTGCGACACAAACACTCTCTACACGCTCTTTGACAACACAGCACCAACAGTTAATTCAATAACAAATCC
This sequence comes from archaeon, assembly GCA_038046585.1. Classification (GTDB taxonomy): domain Archaea; phylum Iainarchaeota; class Iainarchaeia; order Iainarchaeales; family JAAZKV01; genus JAAZKV01. The sequence goes on along the minus strand of JBBSVX010000013.1, from coordinate 5,402 downwards.
AGGCGCGCTTTGGCAGACAGCACCATTCACAGTTACATTTGACATAAACTTTGACTTGGCTGGAAGAAACGCTGCGGCGTACAGAATCAATAACGGGGCATGGAACAATTTCGTAACGGATCTTAACTTCCTAGTTAACGCAGACGGAAATCATAAAGTAGATTACAATTTCACTGATGTTGCAGGTAACTCATTGACCGGCACAATATATTCCGCACTAGATCTTGGAACAATAACCGCTCCAACAATAAGCGCACTCTCAATTTACAATAACGGCAATATATTGATCGATTGGTTCACAAGTCCAGGCTCAGCAGGAGCATCAGGCCTTAATGCATACAATGTTTGGTCAAGCACTGACGGAGTAGCTTTCGCGCTCGAATCCTCGACGACAGACACAAACTACACAGACACTCTTCTCTTAGATGGCAACCACATTTATTTTGTACAAATAACAAACAATGCGGGACTTGATGCAAACTCAACAATAATTAATTCACTCACCGACACAACAGCCCCAATAGTAAACTCAATCGCTAACCCGGGCGCAAGCGCATGGCGGGGCGCAGATTTCAATGTTACTTTCGATGTTAATTTTGATTATAGCGGAAGAGGAATCGCTACGACGCAATACAAAATCAACGGCGGCGCATGGACTCCATTCGGGACAGATCTTAACGCTCTTGTTAATGTTGATGGAAACAACACAGTCGATTATAATTTCTGCGACAATGCGAACAACTGCACTACAGGCACTCTCTACGCAGCACTTGACAGAAACTATCCTGTAATAGTATCAATCACTAATCCAGGAACGATATGGCAGAATGCAGATTTCAATGTTACTTTCGACGTGAATTATGGGATAAGCGACAAGAACAGCGCACAGTACATGATAGACTCAAGCGCATGGACAGATTTTGTTAGTGACTACAACATATTAATCGCTACTGATGGCAACCACAGAATAGATTACTCTTTTTGCAACAATGCAAACAATTGCACGAGCGGAACAATCTACTCGGCGCTTGACAGAAGCGCACCAAGCGCAGCAGTGCTCCCTGACCTTAATACTTTCAATTTCGGCAACATAGATCTTAACTGGACACTAACTCCTGCAGGAGACTTAGAATCAGGAATAGCAAGTTACGCCGTATGGAGAAACATGGACGGAAACACATTCATACTAATCGGCTCAACAACAGACACAAACTACGCCGACACAACACTCGTTGACGGAAATTACGGATACTTCGTGCAGGCAATAAACGGCGCAAACCTTGACGCAAATTCAAACATAGTTTACACGATGACTGAACTTACAGCACCTCTCGATTTCAATGTTTTGGCTTTACCGGCATACAATAGCGGACTTGTTACAGTAATATGGAACGCAACAACAGATCCTCAATCAGGAGTAGATCACTACAACATATGGCACACAATGGATTTGAACAACTATGATATCTTGGGCCCTACAACAGACACAAACTTTGATTTGAATTTCCTCGTTGAAGGAACACACTACATATTCATACAAGCAATAAACGGAGTTGGATACGGGAAGAACACAAACACAGTTTCAACAATCACTGACCTCACCGCACCAACACTAGTAATCACAAACTCCGGCGCAAGCGCGTGGCAAGGATATGATTACAATGTTCACTTCGACGTGAACTTCGAAATAAGCGGAATCGCTCTGGCACAGTACACATTCGACGGAAACACTTATGACCTCAACGCAATGGATTACAATGCTCTTGTAAACGTTGACGGAAATAGTGTAATGGGCTACCACTTCTGCGACAACGCAGGAAATTGCGCTGATGCAAATATCACTGTTCTCTTAGATAGAACTCCTCCGATTGCAGCACAATTTGCTCCAATTAATCCATTCAACACAGGAACAGTCGACCTCAACTGGACAACTAGCCCCGGCAGCGACTCTCTCTCAGGCATACTAAACTACGTTCTATGGATGTCAATTGACGGCAACACTTACTCAAACATGTATTCAGGCACAGACACAAACATGAGTTTCATAGGTCTTATAGCCGATACAAATTACAGATATATCCTGCAAACATTCAACGGCGCAATGCTTGACTCAAACTCAAACATGGTAAGCAGTTACGTTGATCTTAACGCTCCGGTGATAACAAGCGTAACACCGGCTGATGACACAAACACAACAGTAATAGGCGCACAAATAATTGTGAACTACACTGATATCAGCGGCGCAAATCCTGCGAGCGTAGTAATGTACCTTGACGGAAATATAATAGTGCCTCAATATGTTGGCCTAGCCCAGATAATCTACACTTCACCGGTAAATATCGCATTAGGAACACACGACGTTAATATTTCATTCAGAGACAACATGGGGAACGGCCCTGTTGACTACAATTGGGACTATAACATAGTGCCTATTGCAGCACACGACCTAAGAGTTGTGAACGTTAATGCTCCAACAATAATGGATGTAAACACTTCAACAACAATTTCAATGACAGTTCATAATGACGGCGACGCGGTAGAAAACAGCACGATAGGAATATTCCTTAACGGCGCACAAGTATATTCCGCTCCACTAACATTAGTATACAATCAAACAAGTACATTCACTTATAATTGGACTCCTGCAACAATAGGGACTTACACTATAGTTGCAACAATAGCTGGCGTAGCTAGTGAAACAATATTAATTGATAATAATGCTTCGACTTCAACAATCGTTGAACTCGTTCCTCCAACAATATTGCCCGACTTCAGAATAATTGATTTGACTTTCTCAAACAACACTCCTGTTGAAGGAAATCCTTTGACAATCAACGCTCTTGTACAAAACAACAGCCTCTCAGTTTACAACGGAAGCCTAACAGTAGGATTCTACAATTCGCTCGGAATGATAACCCAAACAACACAAGTAGTCTCAATCTCGGCCGGCGGAACAGCTCTAATATCCGGGGCATGGAACACTACAGGACAAGCTGGAGTAAACAACGTAATGGTTACAGCGGATGATGGAAACCTTGTCGGCGAAGAATCAGAAACAAACAACGATGTCAACAGAACAATCATAGTCGCTCCTGCAGCATCAATAGTTGCGCCAGGATACGATCTTGTAGCATCAATAATATCAGTTACTCCATCTTCAGTATTTGACGGAAACATAGTCACACTTGATGCAAACGTTGTATCCTACAACGCTTCAATAATGGGGGTAAGAGTAACATTCACAGTTGATGGGGTAGATGTTAATTCAAGAACACTCACACTTGTAAACGGCATAGGCCAGAATATTTCATTTACTTGGAACGCAGTTAGCGGAACACACACGCTTGCAGTAATAGTTGACTCAGCGTATGTATTTGATGAGAATAATGAAACAAACAACGCTCCATCAGTAGTGCTTAACGTTTCTCCAGCCGGAGGAATCGTTCCAAACGGATACAATCAAACAATAGTGACTTACATTTACAACGGAACTACACCTACAATAGATGAAGAAATACCTGAAGACACAAACACTCCTACTGAAGAAGATAATAATAACAATGACGGGGAAATAATCGCTGCTCCTGATGACACTAGCCCGCTTGGACAATTATTCCTTTCACTTGCAAACCTTCCAAAGGATCAAAACACTTCCGCTTTCACAGCGCTTTTCGCGCTCATAACAACCCCTGAAGGAATGGGTGTTGTTGGAATGGGCTTCATAATACTTGTTTTAGTAATTGCGGCAATAGCATTCTTTGTATTAAATGCTGCTCCAGTTGCTAGCGGCCTTAAGAAAAAATAAAACAGCTTTTTTCTAAAAGATCCATTAAAACACCCAAAAAACCCCTGTTTGGAATCCTAATTTTATACCTGTACTAGGTTCGCATTTTCTAGGGCAAATGTTATTAATGGGGGGACACTTATGTATAGTGCCTTTAGAAAAGTGCAGGAAATCGAAAAAGAGGGTGATATGATGAGTCTTGTAACTTTAACATTCAATAGCGCAAATAACGCAACTAGTGGTGGCGTTGGAAGAGGAAAAATCAAGGTAATAAAAACAGAAAAGTTCTACGGAAGCGATGATCTTTGTGTAATAGGAAAGCTTGTCGAAGGTGCCGTAGCAAAAAAGATGTTTGTTGCAGGAAAATGCGGCACATCAATAAACAGCGTTGAATCAAAATACGGCGACGGACTCTGCTCAAAAGAAGGGGCCCAAGTAGTGTTGATGATCTCCGGCGTTCAGAAGAGCGAGTTTGGAGAAGGTGCTGAAATAATGTTCGAAAGAAGCATTCAGGAACAGCAGAAGACAAAAGGAAGAGTAATAATAGCATAACTTTTGTAAAAAAAGTCATTTTCGTGCTTTAAAAGGCCCCTTGCCTGGTGAGGGGTCAATAAAGCTTTTATCTCTGCCTTAACCTAATTATGTAATGTTTATTTCAAAAGAGCAAAGGCCGTTCTTGTTCAAGGAAAGCACGTGGCATGAAACTCTAAAACTTTCCCTTTACGCCGTATTTCTTTTTGCAACCCCCCTAATACTAAGTCACCAACTGATTGTTGGAGTCATAGTGAACGCAATACTCATTAAGGCCGCGTTAAATCATAAAACAAAAAAAGTGTTCATTTTGGCGCTCATCCCAAGCCTGGGCGCAATTGCAAGCGGCCTGATTTTTGGCGCTAGTACAACCCAGTTAGTGTATTTGCTTCCTTTCATATGGGTGGGCAACATCATCTTGATGCATTTGATGAGAAAGCTATTCATGGAAGGAACTGTGAGATACTTCTCAACCTCAATTATTGCCGCACTCGCAAAAACATTTTTCCTATTCTTTTCAGCTATGATTCTTTTCACCTTCGGACTAATTCCTCAATCATTTTTAGCCGCATTTAGCATAGTGCAACTTGCGACAGCTTTAGCCGGAGCTGCAATAGTTGGATTTGCCCGAGTAAAAAAAGGCGCATACAAAGAATGAAAACCGCTGCGACAAAACAATACTTTTGGTGAAACAATGTTTATCGAACTTTTTGCATCTCTTCTTGCGATATCACTGATATCCTTTGTGGGGCTATTTACAATACGCCTTTCTCCAAAACAAATCGGCAAGTACTTGGAGTTTATGGTTGCTTTTGCAATAGGGGCGCTTCTTGGAGACGTGTTTATTCACCTTTTACCAGAACTTGCAGAAAAATCATTTTCTATTGATCTCTCCCTCACAGTGCTTGCCGGGATTGTGACTTTCTTTGTCCTTGAAAAAGTTGTTCACTGGCACCACTGCCACCATCTAAGTCATGGCAAAAATTGCACTTCGTTCACTTCAATGAGCCTTATGGGCGATGTGCTCCACAACTTCATTGATGGAGTAATACTTGCCGGAGCATTTTTGGTAAATCCAGTAGTGGGG
>JBBSVX010000012.1:0-15185 GCA_038046585.1 archaeon | reverse complement strand
AAAATGCAAGCATCTTCTTCTTTTTCTTTGAAGAGGGCATGACCTAATTGTCCTTGATAGGGTTAAAAAGGTTATTCAGGAAAAGATTCTCTACAAGGAATTGTTAATATGGAACCAATCAAAGTAACTTACATAGGCACGTGCGGAAGTACTCCTCAAAAGGGGAAGAATTTCGCTTCGACAGTAATATCTTTCAGAGGAGACTCGCTTTTGTTTGATTGCCCCGAAGGAACCCAAAAGCAACTCATGGTTTCAGACCATTCCTTGATGGGAATAAATAACGTTTTCATCTCCCACATGCATGCCGATCACTTCCTGGGACTTTTTGGATGGATAAGCACAATGACACTCAATCAGCGAAAGGAAAGACTGACAATTTTTTCCCCAGAAGGAGGAAAAGAAAAAATTTCAAAGATGCTAAAGGAAGTTGTGAGACCAAGCTTTGAAATCGAATACAAAGAACTAAAAAAAGGAACTGCATTGAAGGGCGAGTTCTACGATATTTACTCTTTCCCGTTGAAGCACGAAATTCCATGCTTTGGATTAGTGTTTAAGGAAAAAGACAAGGTCGGAGAATTCAACAGAAAAAAAGCTGAAGAACTTGGGATACCGCCAGGACCGCTTTATTCAAAGCTTGCAACCGGCGGAAAAGTAAAAGTAAAGGGAAAAACCTTCACCCAAAAAGATGTCATGGATTATTCCAAGAAAAGAGACGGACGAAAAGTAGTGATTGTTTCTGATACGCGCGTGCTAAAGGAGCTTCCTGAAGAAGCCAGAAAAGCTGATCTTTTAATACATGAGGCAACTTTCCTTGAGACTCAAAAAGAAAAGGCGATTGAAGCGCTGCATTCCACCGCTCTTGAAGGTGCACAGCTTGCAAAAAAAAGCGGGGCAAAGAAGCTTGCATTATTCCATTTCAGCGCAAGAAACACCGATGAAGCCGAAATTAAGGCTGAAGCTGAGAAAGAATTTAAGGGCGCAATAATTGCCAAAGAAATGGAAACGATAATTCTTTAATCAAAAAGACTTTTCGCTCTGTTCTGTCGGAATAGGCTTTGATTTTCTTATCTCGCCTATGAGCTCAGATTCATTGGCAATCATTTCATTCTCTTTGTCTTTCACTAGCTTTCTAAAAACGCTCTCTTTGAGTTCGCGTTTCATAAGTTTTGATTCGAGCAAAGCTATCTCGCTCTTTAATAGCTCTGCCTGGAAAAGCAGTTTTGAAATCTTCATTTTCCTATGCCGCGCGGGAGAAGTTGCATTGTCAAGTATCTGAACTGTCTTTTCTTCAACCGATATTTCCCTTGATTTTTTTATTCTAAAAAGAACCAATTCAGCATTTGCAAGCTCTATTTCAAGGTCGTCAAGCAGTTCATCAAAAACAGGCTTCTTTATTTTTCCCTGGAAAAACTTTTTCTCTGCAATTGAAAGCTTGTCCTTGATAAAAACAATTTTTAGCTGTTGCTCCGCAACAACTCTCCCTTCTTTGGAAAAATTATAAGCAAATAGTGCTACAAAAAGCACCATCACAAGGGCTATTAGAAATAATACTTCAAACATACCCTAAAGGATGAATTTAGGGCAATTTATTCTTTTTGGTGCCTTAAATCTGGTCAGGCGAACACAATTGAAAATACCCCACGACCCAAGCGAAATTATTGCGCTAGTTGACAAGGATGATAAAGTCATAGGCTCGGCTACACGAAGAGAGGTTCACACAAAAGGTTTGCTTCACCGCGAGACATGCGTCTATATCCTTGGAACCAAAAAAGGACTTTATCTTCAAAAACGTGCCGACAACGGATTTTGGGATCACCCAGTCGGGGGGCACTTCCCAAAAGAACAGGACTATGGGGAAGCCGCCGTAAGAGAAATTTATGAGGAACTAGGATTAAAAGTAAAGGAAAATGAACTTGAAGAACTTGGAAAGGAAAATATTTCTAATAAAGAAAAAACAAACAACAGATTTGTTAAGGTATTTATGCTAAAAAAAGATATTGATCAAAACGAACTTAGACTTGATGCGGGGGAAGTGGCAGAAGTAAGGCTATTCTCAAAAAGAGAACTTGAAAAACTCATCAATGAAGAAAAAGGCATCACAGGGTCTGCAAAAAAACTAATCAAGAAATATTTTCTGGAAAAAATGATTGAATAATATTCAAAGAGCTTAATCCCTGCGTCTGAAAAACTTTTCAAGATGTTCCGCTTCTCTGGCTTTTTGATTCATTCCAATCATGAAGAATTCGTAAAGAATAACCAAAACAATAGCGACAAAAATTAATTCCAGTATCATAACAAATCACCAAAATAATGACTTATCATATTTTCATTTTCTGCCCTGGCGCAAGTATTACAGCCTGAGTCTTAAGTACGCTTTCTTCAATCCTTTTCTTAAAATCAACAGGGTCATTTTTCTTATTCTGCTCGAAAATATCATATTGCATAGGAACAACAATTCTTGGCTTCATCATTTTAGTTGCACGAACCGCGTCAACAACATCCATTGTCCTTGAGCTTATCGGCAAAAGAGCGACATCAGGCCTTATCGCGCTAAAAGTGTCAAGAAGACTTGTAACCCCAGCATGATAAATCTTTGCGTTATCACAATCAAGCATGAATCCTATCGGATAGAAGCTTTTTGGGTAATGCGCAATCATTGATTTTATCTTTCTGCCCCTTACAACTATTTCCACATTGCTCGAAATTGAATTTTTCTGGTTTCTCGGAATATTTAATTTTTGCAAAACAACATCGTGAGCCACAACATTTGCGCAGTGCTTCATTGCAAGATCTTCAACCGCGGTCTTGTCAAAATGCTCCGCAGTTTCATTGCTTATAAGAATCGCAGTAACATCTTTCATGTGCGAAAGCTTTGTTTTTATTGGCAAATTTCTTTTAAGATCAGTCTTTGTTGAATGAAAAATAGGGTCGATGATGACTGTTCCTTTGGAATCTTTTACAGTAAAAAAAGAATGACCAAAATACTGCAGCTCAACCATACTAATATTCCCTCTGAAAGAGGATTTAAACCCCTATGCAAAAAATGTCCAACATAAAGCGCGAAAAGGACGCAAAATGCCCCGTTTATGAATAAAATAATAACACTTATTAATGGGTTCAAACTACATAATTGATATGAGCGGCTCAAAAGTCAGGTTTATTGCAATAGCAATTTTCGCATTTTTCTTGATAAACTCGGCTTATGCACTAAGTTACACGGTAACATTACACTCAATAAACATGCAAGTAGATACTGAAGGCAAAGCGAGCGTAATAGAAAAGTTTTTCATGATATTTCCTAACGATACTGAGAAAATATCATTTAGAGATCAGAGTAAAACCCTCGGCCTAGACATTAGCACATGGACAAATTTTGACAGCCGATTCAAAACAAGCATCGGACAAAACAATATCACAAATACTAAAATAATCTACAACGAAGGCGAAGCGAATTACCTTGAGATAAGCTACGATCTCACCGATTCTCTAATGGCAAAAGGAAAAGAAACAAACATGGTAACAGAGTACTCGATAAAAGCCACCTTTTTGAACGATTTTTACCAGTCAGGAATATGGGTTATCCCTGATGGGACAAGCATTTCGATAGAATTGCCCCCCGGAGCTGAAACAAAGGACCAGATAGAGCCGCAGGCGGCGATAATAAATGCGGGAGCAAGAAAAGTAATAACTTGGCAAGGGTACAAGAGCTCAAACAAGATCACTCTTGATTATATACTTTGGAAAAAGATTACTCCTGTAGTTGACCTAAACTCGATAGTGTCTTTTTTATTCAAGACAACTGAGGGGCTCGCGCTTATTGCAGCCATAATCGTCTTACTCTTTGTCACAATAATATTTCGTAAAAAAATATTCGCAAAGCTTGAAGAGTTTGTCGAAAATAATTCCATAATAGAAGAAGAGTGACTGCGGCTACAAAATAGTTTTGCCGAACAATAGATTTACCCAAAAAGCCTTGATTGCTTCACACCAACGCTTTTTTCTATCAAAATCTTTTTCTCAATCGCTTTTGATTCAACCATCAGTTTTTCGATAAATTTTGAATCCGCCTTCTTGTTCAACAAGAATGCTATCTCCTTCTCGTCAAGTTTGAAGTAAAGCACTATTTGAGGTGCCAGGCGCTCATCTTCCAAAAAATACTGCAAAATGTAAAGATCTTTTGTTGCTTGACGCTGAGAACAATGCAGTTTTGCGCCAAGTTTCTCTGCTATTGACTTTCTAGTTTCACGCTTTGAGCTTGAAGAAGAAAGGCTTGAAAGAATTGTTGGAAACTGTAGCGGCCTCCAGGAATGATAATCCTTGGACCTGGATAACCCCACACCCGCGGTTGCAAGAAAAGAGGAATATTTCAAGAATCCATAATGCTGCCTGCGGTAAATCCTTCCGTTGAAAACATCCGCGCGGCTAAGAACACTAAACGCTTTTGCAATATCTTCTGCATCGAATTGACGAGGAATATTCTCTTCGACCCAAAGCGAAAGCATTTCAGAAGAAACCTCAGAAGACATTGTAACGTCCTGAATTTCATGAATATTTTTTCCATTAAATATTTTTGGGAGAACCGAGAATATTTTTTCTTTTCTCTGTCTAAACCCCAATCCTTTCACGTCTTCCATTGTGATTTTTGGAGAAAGGCTTTCTACATCTAAAAGAGCGCTTCTAAAATCGCCCGAACAATTTTTTGCGAGCTCCTTGATCGCTTCTTCATCAGCTTCTATCTTTTCAAGCGAACAAATCTCCCTCAATTTTTTTGCGATGCTCAAATAATTTATTTTCTTAAATTCTTTTAGCTCACACGCGGTCCTAAGAGGAGCAAGTTTCTTGTCAGCGTACAAATCATTCGCTGTAAGTATTACAGGATTATTCGCTTCCTTAATAATGGATAATATTGCAGCCATCCCGCCCCTGTCCTGGGATTGGAGCGCGTCTATCTCGTCAAGCAAGATCAATCTTTTTGTTCCAAAAAGCGAAGAATTTGATGTAGCGGCGCCGGCTATCTTTTCTATCGTCTCCTTGTCCCTGATATTTGCGGCGCTCATCTCGAATATCTGCCAACCATACTGTTTTGCAATCAAATAAGCGAGGCAAGTTTTCCCGGATCCGGTTGCACCATAAAAGAGCAACGGTTTTTGGTGCTTTCCATCCTGCCAATTTTGAGCCCACACTTTTGCATTGTCGACTATCTCCACGTTGCCGATAAATTCATCGAAGTTAATAGGAAAGTATTTCTCTATTAGCGTTTGGAGCATAATTGACACCCTGTCGCAAAAAGTTAAAAAGCGAGGAGGTTGGCTGCCAAATTCTATCCTCTTTGTTCCAGGACCTTTCGCGCGTAATCGTTCTCGTTTGCAGCCAAAAGAGCGGGCTTTGAGTAACCGTTTCTCAGCATCTTACTTACAGAAGTTTCCCCCATATTGTATGCTGTTAGGGCGATTTCCTTGTCATTGTACTTCTTCAAAAGGTTAGCCATGAATCTTGTCGATTTCTCGATTGTTTGTTCAGGGTTTAATGGATTATGATGGTACTCCAAACTAAGTTCGCTTGCAAATAAAGAAAAATTCGCCTGGCATAACCCCACATCCCCCGATTTTGAGACAGCGTCAGGGTTCCAGCCTGACTCATGAGCAATAAGTTTTTTCATGAGCGCAGGGTCCACGCCATACATTTTGCTATACTTATCTACAATAGGAGAGTAAAGTTTTTTGTTCGCTTCCAATTTTGATGCCAAAAGCGGCTTGTAAGGAGTTTGCATAGACTTGTAATTCTTAACCAAATATTTCATTGCGTCCTGATAACCAAGAGCGCTTGCCTTAGCATAGAGTCTTTCGCCAGGCATTTTCTCGTGAGGGTCAGGGATAAAATTTTGTTTTTGGATTTTCTCTTCGATAGACTTGCCTTTTTTTTGTTCAGGTATTTTTTTGTTTTTTGTCTTTTCGCGAATATCTTCAACTCTATTTTTTTCTTCCTGTTCCCTAATCCAATTCTGCCATTCTATTTCATGCTGTCTTTGAATATTTTGGCGAAACTCATCCATTTCACGCCTGCTATTCTCCTGCTTTTGCTCAAATTGCTGCAGCTCAATCCTATTTTGCCTGATTTGATTGATTGAATGCTTTACCGCGCCAAAACCAAGTGCGCCAATTAAGGCAGCCATACCTATAATCCCTGCGGTCTTTCTCTTGTACAGCCTAGTCATCAGAGCATCTTTACGCTTCACGCTATCACGCAAGGGGCTAAGCGGCTTATTAGACATTTTTCTTGGAGCCATGTTAATACATTTAAAGCGTATCCTATAGATAAATCTTCTTAGAAACATAAGCCAAGGGATGACAAAAACATGCAAATAGGAATCGTAGGAAAACCCTCAAGCGGAAAAAGCACTTTCTTTTCTTCAGCAACGCTTATTGATGTCGGAATCGCAGCTTACCCTTTCACAACAATTGAACCAAACAAAGGAATAGGATTTGTTCGCGTAGAAGATGCAGGAAAATTTTTCGGGGTTGTAAGTAATCCAAGGCACGGATTTTTAGTAAATGAAGATCCAAAAAACCCGGTTAGATATGTTCCAGTAGAATTAATTGATGTCGCAGGGCTCGTACCCGGAGCAAATGAAGGCAAGGGACTAGGAAATAAATTTCTTAACGATCTTTCACAGGCCGATGCACTAATACACGTGGTTGATGCAAGCGGAAGCACCGATTCCGAAGGAAAAGCGGTTCCGGAAGGAAGCCACGACCCCATTATTGACGTAAAATTTTTGGAAGAAGAAATAGAACTTTGGTTTTTGAAGATTTTGGAAAACAACTGGCCAAAGATTCACCGAAACCCGGAGAAAGATTTCAACAAGAAAGTCATAATACTGGGCCAAACGCTTTCAGGAATAAAGATTTTGACACACCACATAGAGAAGGCTATGAGGACTCTTAAGATTGACGAGAAACAATTTGTTTCTTGGACTGAAGAAGACAAAAAGGATTTTGCAAAGATGTGCAGGCAGTATAGCAAGCCGATAATAATCGCCGCAAACAAATGCGACCTGCCTAGCGGGGAAAAAAATGTTGCACGCATGAAAGAAGCTTTCCCAAATATCTATATTGTGCCTTGCTCTGCAGCGAGCGAACTATCCCTTAGAAAAGCTGCAAAAGCTGGAATCTTAAAATATTACCCCGGATGGAATCACTTTGATGTTCTTGGAACGCTAAATGAGAAACAGCAGGCCGGACTTGATACCATAAAGAAAAATGTCATGGAGAAATTCAACGGCACAGGGGTACAGGACTGTCTTGATACGGTTGTATTCAAAGTTTTGAAATATTTCCCAGTGTTCCCGGGGGGAACAAAGGGGCTTGCCGACAAAAACGGAAATATTATTCCCGATTGCCTGCTTTTGCCACCTGAATCAAAAGCACTAGACTTTGCCTTCGCATTGCATACAGACATGGGGGAAGGTTTTATCAGAGCAATCGATGTTAAGACCAAGCAAATCATCGGTCGCGATCATGCACTCAAAACTGGTGACGTTATTGAAATCATCTTCAATAAACACTAGGAACACGCCATTCTTTTATATTATAATTGAAAGTGTACGTATTTTCAATTCCACGTCCAAAATAACCCGTATGACAAGAAACTATATTTGCCTTTCTTAATAGCCAAACATACTTATAGAAAGTAACATGTGGGAGTTTAGTTTCATTAAGTAATTGTTGCCTTTTGATTGAACCCCCTTTTTTCAAAACATAAAACAAATCATAAACCGGGCATTCCTTTCTTCGGGGATAATTAATGAATTTCTTTAGGCGAAGTAAGGCATCTTCTTCAGATGCAGGTACTTCAATAAAGCCATTAACCAAAGCATCAAGTCGTTGCCCTTTTTCAATATCCGCCCCAAAAACGGAGATCCATTTTTTAGAATCCTTATGTTGGAGTAACCCTTCAGACTTAACAAAAAAGACTGTTTGCTTCTTCTTCACTTCTTTTTTTAACACAACTTTCAATTTAGCTTCGATTAAAATTTCAAATATGTCTTTAGCCAGGTTTTCACTTACAACACCTAATGAAACAACCCCGTCAAGAGCAACAGAACCATCAAAACTAAGCACTCCGCTGGCGAAATCTAACCGAAAATCAGACTCTTTCACAACAAGAGGTTCACAAGTGTCATACACCTTAACACCATGATGAAAACCCAGATAAGTTGTAAAAAACAATATAATCGGTTTTGAACGAAACACAATTTGCCAACAGTTTTTTGTGCCATGTTTTTTTACAGCAGGTTTAAAACCAAAACACTTTTCAAAATAGTTACTCGCTTTGATTAGCGCCTTTCTGTGAAAGTCAACTATTCCTATTCGTTCACCACCCGACTTTTCCCTAGTTATCCAACCGTCAGCAGCTACCGCCCCACAAAGCCAAGCAAGCTCAGCCGACATCTCTCGAGGAAATTTCAACCAACCGTGAGAAGTTCCAACTTTGAAATATTGAACTGATTCATTGAATAAGCGCACATATTTTTGTTTAGATTCTTCATTTAAAAACTCGATCAATTTTGAGACCAGATAGACTGGAAAATAATCTTTACCGGATAAAAACTTGGGCATCGTCGACCTTTCTGAGTTGTAAAAGATTGACAACTCTTTTGAGAGACTCCATTTAGAACAAGATTTTGCTTTACAAACATCCGCAACTAGTTCATTAAATATTGCTCGACAATTTTTGCCCTTTAAATAAGCTGATTGATTTATGCTTTCAAATTTGCCAAGCTTGAATAAATCAAAATCCATAGAATAAGCCTCTTTTGAATGATTATAATCCATTGGCAGGTTCTGTGCCGGCGATGAATTCATTCAAACACCCCATCATCATCGTCAAAAGAATCTGGAACTTGTTCAAGAATCCAAAGCTCCTTGGAATCAAGTTCTTCTGGAGCATATTTTGCCAGCTTCTTTACACACAATATCTCCTCTTTCGAGGGCTTATTGAAATCCAATGAAAAAACCATTTGAGCCACCTCCGCAAACAAAGAATTTTTTCTTGGACGGCTCTGCTGCTTTTGGAGGCATTAAATTCCTTGCCCTGAGCAAAAGCGAAGGCGAGGATTTAAGCCGAGAAAATCAGAGTCCAAAGAAAAAATTCCAAAGGCGGAGGGGGCAATGGCCATATCTGCACATTCATTTTTTAATTACAGAGACTTATAATAATTGTATGACGAGTTTGAGAAGAAGCACGCTTAAATCGGAGCGAAGTTTTAGAAGACTTTGGAATGAAATTCACTCACGAGAAGGCCCAACTTCTAGTTGGCCTGATCGCGTAAAAATTGCAACAAAGTTACAAATCTCAAGCAGGCGGGCGACTGCTGCACGAAAAAGGCTCCACACAGCCGGAATGCCGCAAGAAAAAGCAATAGAAGCTAGAAAAAAGATATACGGGCCATTTAGCAAAGGGCATGAAAGAATACTTGAAAAAGAGGCAAAAGAGATATCAAAACGATTTAGTAAAGGGATCAGAGAACAACAAGCACTTACCGACCTTGGCTATACAATGACACTAGAAGGTTTTAGAAAAGGAGATATTCTCCTTCCTTACAAACACACAAGACTAAGCCGAAGACATGTCCTGGATTACCCCCCACATCCAAAGGCAAAAGAAATAGCTACCGCCATACGACAACAAATTGAGAAGAATAAAAAGAGAAGCAAATCATCGGAAAAGAACATGCGCTAAAAACAGGCGATGCGATAGAACTTATATTCAAGAAGCCCTAAGCTGCAAAGAACAAATTATCAAAAAAAGAATCTCAAGGATTGAGCGACAATTATCTCTTTGCCTTAAGGGCCTGCATCCGCTTGAGCCTTTCGCGGGCTTCCTTGCCTGCGAGCGCGTACCTAATCGGACCCCTTATACTGCTAGCAGTTGGCCACTTAAGTAACCCATATGTGAAAGGGACGTTAGTGAAGCGCTTCCCGGATCTTTCATCAATCGCAATCTGCCTCCTATTCCAAGTCGCGTCTCTTTCAGAAGATCTTCGCTCATACTGAGCCTTCAATTTATCAAAATTAGCTTCCTGCTCGGGCGTCAGCTTGACCCCTCGCCACTTAAGCATTTTAAAATTACGAACTTTTGCGTCGGCGTCGAGCTCTGCCCGCTTAGTTCGCTCATCAGCAATAATGGCCCTATTGACTCTTCCTCTGAAAAGCGGTTTCCCTAAGCCAACTGTCCCTAAGATTTTTCTTCCTAACCTTCGTTGTACAGGCATAATCTTCCCTCCAATCCAACCTTTCTTTTCACTTATAAAATATTCCTATTTACCCATCAATCTGCGGTATCGGATAGCCTGCATATTTCTAACTCTTTTTCTGGCTTCAGGTCCGGCGAGAGCGAGCCTTATAGGGCCCCTAATATTTCTTGGGCCATTGATTGAACTTCCATAATCCCAGTTGGACTGGTTGTCAACGCCCATTCTTCTCCGCCTTGCAACATTAAGTTTTTTTTCTTGCACCCTTGTTTTATCATGGGCCCAAGTACCGCCGAACATTCCTTTGGTAAGGAACGCATCAAGCTTTGCTCTAGAAGCAGAATCTTTTGGCAAGAGGGAAGGATTTTTTCCTGTTTTTACCCAATAATTTGCGGCGACAGGCCCCATCCTGCCAGCCTTCCTTTCCGCGGCAAGAGCGATTTTGTAAGCATTTAGTCGGCGATTTATTTCTCCCCTAAAAAGAGGCCTTCCAACCACGCCCAAATTTCTAAGTGCTCCCCTTACGGGCCTAATTATTTTTCTCGAAACCCCACCAACCGGTCGCACTCCGAGTAGCGGTCTTCTTGCTTGCATAGGAACTGGCATTATATCAATCCTCTAAAAATCATTTCTTCTCTGTGGTTACGGTGGTGGTTGTTTCTTTTACTATCGGCACAGTTTCGGCCGTCACGGTGGTTGTTGTAACACTTTCAACTTTTTTTGCAACAGTATTTCCGCCCGCAATCGCTTTCTCTTCGGCGATGGCCTTTTCGATCATCTTTTTCATGACCTCATCCTTGTTCTTGAGTCTCTTTAACGCATAGAAATACGAATTAACTATCTGATCGAGATCAAGCTGGCGTTTGAATCCAAGTCTTGCGACTTCTTCAAAATATAGTCTTACTACTCTGAATGCTACTTCTTCATCATTCATACTTTCATCACCATTCTCTCCGTCAGTTCTTCCTTACGCCCGCTTCTTTAAGCGCTTTTGCGACAGCCGTAAGTTCAGCATCTTCTCTTTTTACTCTCGCGAGCGTGTAGAGATATGCATTAATTATTTCATCAAGAGTGAGCTGCTTCTTGAAACCAAATCTTGCGATTTCCTTGAAGTAGGTTTGAACTATCTTGAAAGCGATCTCTTCGTCATCAGCAGAAACGGCGTTTTTTAAATCCGTTTTTGAGATGCTATTTACTGAAGACATTATTCCTTTGAGTTTTGAATAGTCAACGAAAGACTGTTTTACAACTCTTGTTGTAGTAACAGGAGCTTTCTTTGAGCGGTACTTTATCTGAGTAACAACTTTAGGCTTTGATCTGATTCTCTTAACTATTACTTTAGGTTTTGATCTAACTTTTTTTACTACAGTTCTTGTTCTGGTCCTGTACTTGATAGTTGGTTTTGATTTTATTCTTCTCACAACTGTCTTTGTAACTGTTCTTGTACTTCCTTTCTTTCCTAATTTTCCTGCTTTTGCTAGTTTCCAAAGTTTTACTGCGGCAAGGAAAGTTTTTCCGAGTCTCATTTGGCTTCCGATAAACTGATTGTATGCGCTAGGTCTTCTCTTGTTTTTGTTCTGCAAGAGCTTATACTTGTTCCACTGCTTTGCTGCTTGTGAAAAAGTCAAGCCTGCTTTAATCTGCTTTTTAACAAAAAAGTTGTACTCTGATATGTGGCCGCTCTTCACTTTCTTCTTTTTGAGCTTGTCCATTTCTAGCCTAAGTTTTGCTATTTCTTTGTCCTGAGCCACGTTCTTCTTAACAGCCTTATTCAGCTTCTTGTTCATCAATTTCTTAGATGCTTTAATCTTTTTATCAACAGTTTTAGCCTTAACCAAAATACCACCAGCCAATGAGTACCATATCTCTGTACTGATAGCGTCAAAGGCACTATAAAAGGGTTTCTTTTTAACTGTGCGAAGTTAATTGATTCTTAAGGTTTGGGGTTTTGACATAAACCCGCCTATGCTGACAACCATTAAATTCACCAAATACACTCATATTACCAGATACTCTATGAAAACAATTCACAGCTTTCCGGTCAAGACAAGAAAAAAAAGAAACTTTCTTTTTTTAGGAAAACCAATTTATGTACCACTTGACTCAAAGACAGGACGCAATCTTCTCTCAGGAGGAATTCTCGAAGAGGAATCAATAAGATACTTGGAAGACAAACCAGTACACGGTTCTACTAACACCCTACTTTTCATAAAAGACAAACCAAAATCAATCGAACGCGCGGGAATAATGCTTAAGGAACTCCAAAAAGCGAGGGCTGCGAAAAACAAGATAAGAGTTGCACAAATAAATGAAGCGCTAAAGAAAATGCCTTGGATTTGGAGAAATAAATTTGCGATATGGGACGAACATGCAAAAGAAGGGTGGCAATATGTTCACCCTGCAGAGAAAGAAGCGATAGGAAATGAACTTCGAAGGCACGCAAAAGGAAATGTGCTTGATGTTGGAGCCGGAAGCTGGAATTATTTTGGAAAAGGCGGCGGAAAAACAGATGCGCCAAAGGTGAAAGAAGTGATTGCGATGGATGGGTCAAGGGAAAACTTGGCGCGAAACCCGAACGAAAAAAGATTATGGGCTAATCTTACTGAAGTTGGAAAAAGAAGACTTCCTTTTGCAAACGCCTCGTTTGAAACGATAAACATGGCGTTTGTGATGAACTACTTGCCGATATCAAAAGCGATGCTAAGCGAATATGACCGCGTCCTGAAAAAAGGAGGCAAGATGCTTATCTGTGGCTCAGAAAACCTTGGACTAAAGCAGGAAGAACGCCACAAATTCGATCCCGTGCTTTACGGGGGACTTTTTGCGTCAATGGGCTACTCGACAATCGTTCAAGAAATCAGATCAACAAAAGAAAAAGATCTTTTTCTGCTAGTTGCTACAAAAAGAAAATAAGGCAAGGAATGCAAAATCACTTTTTTGCTCGTTTTATCATTCTCGAAAAGCCGCGATCCTTTTCAAGCTTTGTTGCAACGACAAGTTTCTTTTTCTCAAGGCTCGCTATCGCTTCCCTTAGAGTCCTCTCTGCAAATCTTTTTGCGAGGCCGGCATAAATCTGGCCTGATTCGAATTCTTTTTCACCCAAGAAATCAAGAACCAGTTTTTCCTGTTCTGAAAGCGTATCGGTGATTTCAAATTTCACTGGCTTTTCCTGCATGAATGCCGCGCGAACGTGTTTCACGAGCACCTGCTTTGCATTATCTTTCTCCGCCAAGCGCGCCGCTTTAAGGAGAACATCAACTGCGATTCTTGCGTCCCCTCCGACTTTGGCGGCATGCGCTGCACAAAGAGGAATAACTTCCGAATCAAGCGAGTTTGGAACAAAAGCATATTCTGCCCTTTCTTTTAAAATCTCTTTTAGTTCGGATGGAATATAAGGCTCAAATCCTACGCTTGAAGCTTGAAGCGAACTTCTCACTCTTTCATCAAGGCGCGCTAAGAAAAAATTATCATTTGAAATGAAAACCATCCCCATGAATAATTTTTGCTGTTCGCCAAGTCGCGAGAAATCATAGAGAAGCTTCATCGCCTCCTCGTCCTTCAATAATTGCTCGGCTTCGTCAAAAACAACTATTGGAATAATTTTTTTACTGCGAAGAGTTGCTACAAATCTTTCGTAAATCTCTGATCCGCTCATTCCTCTTTCAGGAACAGGATAACCTAATATGTTTGTCAAGCGGGCGAGAATCGCGTGACGGGTGCCTAGTTCGAAACAATTCAGATAAATGCATTTTGCGCGATCGGAATACTCTTCAAGCTCATTTAGCACAAATTTGAGGGTAACTGTCTTTCCAGTCCCTGGTTTTCCAAACACAAAAGCGTTTGAGGGCTTCTTGCCTTGCGAAGCCGGCTTTAAGCAAAACACGAGTTCACCTATTTCCTTGTCTCTAAAAGGAAGTTTTTCTGGAACAAAATCAGGATAAAGGAAGCGTTCATCCTTGAAAATGTGATTGTCGCTTTTCACTGAAAATACATTCGCCATTTTTCACAGTCACTACTATTATTGAAGACAAACCGGCTTAAAAAACTTGCATTGGTTTTGATTTGCAAAAAAGCATCAAAAGGTTAATAACCACAAAAACACCTTAAATCAAGGATGGTCAAAGAAAGGATAGTTATTTCGAATCCGAAAAAATTCGAAGAAAAGAAATCAGCTCTAATCAGGGGCGGAGCCAAAAGTCTGCACATTATCGCTGATTTTGACAGGACTCTTACGAAGGAATTCAACGGCAAAAACAGAATAAACACAGTAATTGCACAACTAAGAGAAGGAAATTATCTTGCGCCGGGATATGCGGCCAAATCATATGCGCTCCATGGTAAATATTATCCGATTGAAAAGGATTCGAAATTGCCTTATGAAGAAAAGAAAGAAAAAATGCAGGAATGGTGGGGCACCCACATAAAAATGATTGCAGAAAGCGGGATGAACCGCAAAGTGATGCTTGATATAATCAAAAAAAAGAAGATAACCCTAAGAAACGGCGCGCTAAAATTCTTTGACGAACTTAATTCAAAAAAAGTACCGACACTCATTCTTTCTGCGGCACTGGGGGACTTCATAGAAGAAATCCTTAAGTCAGAAGGGCGCCTCTACAAAAACATCCATGTGATATCAAATTTCTTTGAGTTCGACAGGAAAGGGAATGTAAAAGGATACAAAGGGAAGATAGTGCACGCACTCAACAAGAGCGAGGCCGAGATAGAAAAGACGCCTTACATGAAGAAAGTGTTGAAACGAAAAAACATAATACTCCTAGGGGACAGCACGGATGATCTTGACATGATAAAGGGAATTGATTATGAAAATGCGCTGAAGATAGGATTTCTCAACGGCGAGGTTGAAAAGAACCTAAAAGATTACAAGAAAGCTTTTGACGTTATAATATGCAATGACGCAAGTATGGATTTTGTC
>JBBSVX010000011.1:0-1947 GCA_038046585.1 archaeon | reverse complement strand
GATGAAAAAGGAGAATACACATTCAATCTTGATGGCGAGAAAATAACAATCCTGAAAGAACACGTAACAATAAGCAGGGAATTACCTCAAGACGTTGTTTTAAGCCAGTTTTCCGAAGGCATTGTCTATCTGAATACAAAATCAAACCCTGAGCTTGAAGCAGAAGGCGTCGCAAGGGAACTTGCGCGAAGAATCCAGGAATTGAGAAAAAAAGCTGGACTGGAGAAAAAAGACCGAATCCAAGCGTTTGTAATGCTCGAAAATCCGCGAATTATCGGAGTTGAGCTGAAAAAAGAGCTCAAAGAAAAAATTGGAGCGGAAAAACTCGAGCTTTCCGTCGATAAACCGCAAAAAAACTATCCGCACCGAAGCGAAGAAAAAATAAAACACTATCCGGCAATCATTTTTTTGAAAAAAATCTGAAAATTTTCCACGACTTAAAAAATTCTAAAAAGATAATATTTAAAAAGTAGTTCAACTAGATATTTTTAAGTCGAAGCAGAAATGGACAAAACTCAATCGTTCACTTTCGCGTTGGGGAACGCGTTCTTGGCATCATTATCTTCAAACAAAAATTTCTCGAGGAATTAAAAAAAATGAAGAAACAAAAACCTTACGGAGCTGCGGGATTTGGCCCGCACGTAACCATCGATGGTTACAATTGTGACCGCAAAAAGCTAGTAGACCAGACAATCGTCTACAAGGCACTCAATGAGCTGCCTGCGCACATCGGCATGACAAAAATGACCTTGCCGTACGTTGTTCCATGGAAGGACGAGTGGGCAGCAGAAGAAAACGGATGCTCAGGCTTCGTCATGATATGCGAAAGCCACATCAGCATACACACCTTTGTTGAAGAAAATTTCTTTACAGCAGATATTTATTCCTGCAAAGGGTTCGACACGGAGAAAGCGATAAACTATCTCAAAGAAGCGTTCGGCATCCAGGAGATGGAAATTAATATCCTTCAGCGCGGAACGAGATACAAGCGAATCCAGCAGCAAAACGCTCCGAAAAAAGCGATTAAGAACAGAGCATAAACTTTTTTCTTGTTTTACTCTTTTTTTTAAATTTTTTTGTTTTCAAGTACTTGTATTGTTGAAATTTCGCTAAAATTAACAAGCCCTCATTTGGCGGGCGGCCTTTATTGTGGCAATCATCCTGCCCGTTGTGATTTGCATGATTGAGCATAAAAAAGTGATACCACCCATTGTGCCTACCGCAAGAATTAAATGTGCCAATCAAATAATTAATTGAGTGGAACTTATCTTTCGTCCTGAAAAAAATAATCAACTCATACTGAAAGCGATATCTCAATTTGCGAATTCTCCAGAACACCATCATGGGCTATACGACTCGCTTGCAAGCCAGTGGGAGAAGGTTTACTGCCACTTCCTTGACAACTCAGGAATACTTGCACTGCGAAAAGGAACGCACTGGAGAGTGTTAGGCGCGCCTCTAACGCGGCCCGAAGAAAGAATCGCTGTTCTCTTTGCATTCCTGGAGCATTTGTTCTCCCGAAAAGAAGCTGAAAGGATTACTTTACAAAGCAATGAGCTGGAAAAATTATTAGACCTCGAAAAGCATACCAGCATTTTCAGGGTTGGGCCAGTTACACGTATCTTACATTATCCTGTGTTCTCATTCGACACTTGGAATGGCGACCAACCGTCAGTACACAAAATAAATCACCAACTCAGACAAAGTGAATTAAAAGCAAAGGAAGCTAAAGATTTCACGTCTGCCCAGCTTAAAAAGTTCGTTCTTGGGCTCAGGGCTGGAAAAGGAGAGTACAGCCACCTCTTCAACCTGATTGACTCAGGATTTGAAGGTATGAAAACTAGAGTTTTGGAGAAAAATGATAATCCGGTCTCGCTTATGGCATGGTGGAATGTTGCCGAAGAATCATTTCTCGGAGTCGAGGTCGCTAAGGAATTAGATTTGGAA
>JBBSVX010000010.1:21199-43757 GCA_038046585.1 archaeon | reverse complement strand
AAATCCTTTAAGAGGCTGTCGAGTTCGTCTTGGAAATCTTTTTCAAAAGCATTTTCGTTAAACGCTTTCTCAAGCTCTTTTTGCGCAGGCACCATCATTTCCGGAACAAACATTCCTCCAAACTCTCCAAAATATGCGCCGCTTCCTAATTTGCTCTCATTGTCGCTGGCGCCAAACTAAATCCCTTCTTTTATTTTCTTCTTTATTTATTACGTTTTTCATGTTTTCATCCCCTGTCTTTGCTGTTCGCAAAAACGAATGGGTTTGCAGGGAATCGAACCCTGTTCTATTGGTCTGGAGCCAATTGTGTTGCCACTACACCACAAACCCGAAAAATGCTTTGGGTTATGGATGCCACCAGACTAGATATGCCTGAAACTTAGAAGAATATTTTGATTTTGTAAAATTAGAAAATAGTAAGATTGTCGGGAGCCCTAATGAGGTGAGCAGAGAAATAGCATTATGGACTCCAGACAAACTTAATTACCATACAATAATATCTTACCTGTACGCTATTAAAGAATGCTGGGCTTTAAGTGTAATATTTGTTACATGTCGTTGATTTGGGCCAGACGCTCTATGCACAGTCTGAAGAAGTCAGCGCAGTATTGTATTTTATAGTTGAAAGGAAGGTAATATGTCATGCAACCAAAATCAAAGCCAGTTATTCCAAGTAGGAGATTTTTCACTAACCAGACACTTAACGCAAGCGGAATGCTTTATGTCACAAGAAGATTGATTGAAAAAGAAGGTGCGCGGGGTTACGCAAAAGCAATGCATGATGTGACAGGCGGAAAAGATTGGACTCATCCAAAAGTGAGGAAAATGCTTGATTATATGTTAAAGCGAAATGTATTTGATGTTTCTTTTGATTCGAGAACACGCTATGAAGCATTCTTCAACAAAGCAATGAACATCGCGATTGAAGGAAAACGCGAATGGGTAGTTCATGAAGAACTCAAGCTCCATGTGGGAAAATATGTTTATGCTCTTGCGATAAAAGAAGCTAAGGCTTCAAAAAAACCAATTGATCCTTCTTCTGCTTCATCTAAGCTAGTTCATGCTATTGAAAGGTCTTTTGAAAGGGCGGATCATTTAATAAAGCAAATAAATAAGATAAGACCAAAAAAAGAATCTTTGTCGCATGTTAAAGACAAGCTCGCTTATGAAAACTATTACAGAATAAATGCGAGGGACGCTTTTGCCCACATAGGTGCGGGATATGCTGCATTTGACATAGTTGCTCCTGAGCTACTTAAAGCTGCCAAAGAAGTCGAGCGCGACATGCGTCAATTCAGCCATAGGTAGCGCTTTTTTAATTCATTCGCAGAACAAATTATTTTAGTAAAATCAGTGATTTTAGGCATGGCAGAAAGCGACCTCATAAAGGCAAAGATGGACAATTTGGCAAAAATACAAGCCAAAGGCATAAACCCTTATCCTTACAAATTTGACATATCCGACAAAATGGCATCGCTTCAAATAGAATTTAAAACGCTAGAGAATGAAAAATATGGAAAAGAAGTTTCAATCGCCGGAAGAGTAATGGCAAAAAGATCATTTGGCGCAATAGCTTTCCTTAAGGTTTCAGATTCCAGTGGGAACATACAATATTTCTTGAAAAAAGGAGAAACTCCTCAAGCGGCATTCGATTTGCTTGACATGTGCGACTCTGGAGACATTGTTGGAGTAAAAGGAAAAGTTTATAGGACGCAAAAAGGCGAACTCTCAATAATGGTTAATTCGCTTGAAATGCTTTCAAAAAGCATTTTGCCGCTCCCTGAAAAATTCCACGGCTTGCAGGATATTGATATTAGGCAAAGAAAAAGATATTTGGATTTGATAATGAATCCTGAAGTTAAAGAAAGGTTTGAGAAACGCTCAAAAATAATTACTGCTTGGAGAGAATTTTTGGATTCAAAAGGATTTTTGGAAGTTGAAATACCCGTTCTTCAGCCGATTTACGGCGGAGCAAGCGCAAGACCATACAAAACAATGAGTAATGCATGGAAATCAGAATTTTTCTTGAGCATTTCTCCTGAACTGTATTTGAAAAGACTTTTAGTTGGCGGCTACGACAAAGTTTACACAGTATGCAAGAATTTTAGAAATGAAGACGTTGATAAAACTCATAACCCCGAATTCACAATGAGCGAATATTATTGGGCATACGCAGATCTCAACGATATGATGGCGTTAACTGAACAGATGGTTGAATTCATCGCACTTAAAGTTCTCGGAACAACAAAAGTTTCCCATGCTGGGAAAGAAATTGACGTTAAAGCGCCTTGGAAAAGAATAAAGATGATAGACTCGCTTAACGCGAAACTTGGAAAAAAGTCCCAGGATATGACGCTTGAAGAATTAATGGGCATTGCAAGAAAAGAAGGGCTTGTAATAAATCCTGATGAACAGAAAAAAGGGCTTGTTATCGCTGAATTATTTGAGCATTTTTGCGAAGAAGAATTAGTGAATCCTACTTGGGTCACAGAATACCCTAAAGAAACAACTCCTCTTTGCAAACCCTCAAGAGAAGACCCCGCTAACCTGATAGAAAGAACAGAATGCTACATGTTCGGATACGAGCTCTGCAATGGATACTCTGAACTAAATGACCCATTTTTACAAAGAAAGTTCTTCGAAGAACAACGTGACCAAGGCAAAGCAAAAGGCGAAACACACCCTATTGACGAAGACTTCCTAGAATCCATGGGCTACGGAATGCCCCCCGCAGGCGGAATGGGGCTGGGGATTGATAGGCTTGTTATATTCTTGACGAATGCGACTACTATTAGAGATGTCATATTCTTTCCGCAGATGAAGCCGGAAAAAGAAGCGCAAAAGTGACTCTGCGTTTTACTTTAGCCATGCAAGTGCACTAGCCACCAATTTTTCGTTCAGTCAATCGACGAAAATTGGGGTTGGTTTATATGGAATCAAACAAAGTCTTTTTGAATGGATAAAGAGAATTCCAGGCAATTCAATCTCTTTCTTGACACTGAGCAAGACAACAAGATATTCATTAAGTATTCCTATTCGGAGGATTTATGCCGGGTCAAAGAATTTGTCTTGATTTACTTTACGAGGCGTTATGACGAGTTTGTTGAGGTTGTAAAATATGATTGCTCTGAAAAGGAACGTCTTCACGTGCATTACTTCTGGGGGAATAGCAAACATAAAGAGTACTTGGACAGGGAGATTAGTATTGATACAATGCTTTTCATAATGGATAAGCTTGTTGAAAACTGGAGAAAATACTTATTAAAGTTCAACGAAAGCAAAGTTTTTATATAACGTGTGCTGTTATACTTGTGTGGTTTTATGAATAAGCTAATAATAAAAGTTGGAGGAAATATTAAGGCTGATTTGCGCGAAGCATGGGAACACCCCTCAAAAGAATTGCTTGGAACACACACCGTTTATGTAAAAGATACGAATGGAGTCAGGAAATTGCTTTCACCGGAAAGAATCCATCTCTTAAAACAATCTTTGGAATATTCTTCAAGCCCCTGTGTTTCTGATCTCGTCAAGAAAACTGGCAGGAAACAGGAAGCCATCAGCCGCGACGCTTCCGTCTTGGAAATGTATGGTGCAATAAAAAAAGTGAAAAAAGGCAGAAACGTTTACCTAGAACCAAAAATCAAAAGCATAGAAATAATATTCGGGTGAATGTTGAGTTACTTGGCCGGTTTTTGTTCTTTCTCACTAAAATAGCCTAGTATTTTTTCGCGATAATGTCTTGCGAGTGCCCTGTTCTTTACTATTGTAACTTTTATCTTAGTCCTTTTTGACAATATTGTTTCTAATATTCCAGCTGAAATTGCCTCAGTCATATCGTGCGGAGTAGAGTACATTTTGTCGAGTTCTTCAATCATTTTTGGGTCCATGAACACAAAGATTACATAGTCCCCAACCAGCGCAATATCATTCTCGAGATTATAGTTTGCATTTAGCATTACTCCCTTAAATCCAGTTTTATCATAATATGCCTTCAGCCACCGGTCTACAGGAGTGTCATTGGTGCACAGAACATACGAATCGTGCGAAGTACCCATATGGATAAACCTTTGGAATTCGTGGTCATTAAAGAAAAGAGGCCACCACAAATGCCTTAATATACATCTTCAAACCTCTATACTGTCGGTTATTATCATGCCATTAGAAGACATTCCAAGGACAAAGACGGGTATTCAAGGTCTTGATGCAGCTCTAAATGGCGGGATACCTACTGGCAATGCAGTCCTCATCTCGGGGGGAGCAGGAACAGGTAAATCTACTTTTTGCCTTCAATTTGCTGTGAACGGGGCAACACTTTTTGGTGAAAAAACCCTTTACATTTCAACCGAGCAAACTAGAGAGGAGCTCTATAGACAGGCCTATGGATTCAATTGGCGTGTTGACGATTTAGAAGCAAGAAATTTGCTAAAAATAGTCTTTTTTGACGTTACAAATGGAAATAGTTTCATGGAAAAACTTGATGCGATAATAATGGATTTCAAACCAAGGAGAATTATAATAGACTCACTCACCACTCTTACTGATTCTCTTTTGGTTTCAGGGATGACTGAAGATAAGGGTTTCTCGATGGTTCAAATTGCAGAAACAGTGAATCCTATGCCTAGAACTGATCAAATAATGACAAAGCATATACTCTATACTTTGTTTAAAGCAATAAAAAAATATAAAGTGACAAGTGTTTTTACTTCTGAACTTCCTGAAGATGAGCACTCATTGAGTGCTGATGGGGTTTCTGAATTTGTTGCTGATGGAGTATTGATGCTACATTTTTTAGGTATGGGGGGAGTAGATTCCAGAAGCATGCGTGTAAGAAAAATGAGGTATACTGATCACTTCAAAGATATAATGCAATATGAAATGAACCAAAATGGATTTGTTGTTTATGCTGATTCTGACATAAAAGTGTAGTGATTTTATGTTTAAGTTTGTGGCTGATTTATTATTTCACAAACAGTTGGCTTTTGAAGAAGGTCGAATCTCTTTGTTGGGTAGACCGATCTGCATGTTTCCTGCAGATTCTTTTGCGGGTTTGATAAAAGAATTGGAAAAACAAGGTCTTCAAAATAAACTTTACCTTAGTTATAAAGATCTTGGGATGAAATGGACTGACACTATGGCAAAAAACTATCGAATGACAAATGGGTTAGATGTCATTAAGTGGGATAGCGATATAATTGCGTTGGCTGGGCAAGGGACTGTTGAGCTTGTGTCAATGAAAAAAGAAATTCCCGAGTTAGTATTTAGACTGAATAAATCCACAATTGCTGAGTGTTATGGAAAATCAGATCATGCTGTTGATCATTTGTTTCGAGGGTTGGTCACTGGGGCTATGGTAGTTGTTTTTAAAAATGATTCTTTGGAGGGGGTTGAAACAAAATGTGTTTCTAAAGGGGATCCATTTTGCGAATTTGTGGTTAAACCAAAAGGTCTTTTTGATGTTTCAAAAAAAGAAGTTAATCAGCAAATAAATTTTTAATTGTTGATTTTATGGGCATTTTAAAAAATATGTTTGGGTTAATGTTACCTCAATATCTTTTAGTTACTACGGCAGCTGTTATTTCATCAAGTTTGTATTTTTTAAATTTAAATTTATTTTACTTAATACTTCCTTGGATAGTTGTATCTTCAACTATGTTTGGCTTGAATGTATTTAATAATTTTGTAGATTTCAAGATTGACAAAATATTAAAACCAACTCGACCTACTGTGAATGGTACACTAAAACTTAAGCATGTTTTATTTTTTTCTATTTCGCTTTTCTCCTTAGCAATATTTATGTCAATTTTTATTAGTGGGTTTGTATCATTAATTTTAACATTAGTTTCTGTGACGCTTTCAATAATTTATTCGTTAAATCCAATAAGGCTAAAGGATAGGTTATTTGGAGCCAATTTTGTTGGTGGTCTTTTATATGGAGTATTTCCTTATTTATTAGTTTCTTTTTCTCTGTCTCAACCTCCAAATATTTTATTTATGTTTTTCTTATTTTCACTGGTGTTTTGTATAGCTCATATAAAAGATATTGAGGATGCGAAATTTGAGAAAAAATTGAAAGTTAAAAACTTGGTTATTTTTTTAGGTAAAAAAAATGCTCTGTTGGCTACAACTATTATGCTAATTATTTTAAATTTGATAATGGTTTATTTTGCTTTAATTAATGTTTTTAAAATAATGTTTATTTTTGCGAGTTTTATTTCGATACTCTTGTCAACTTTAGTGTATTATTATTTATTAGGGTACAAAGAGGATAAAGTAATTGTTTCTCAATCTAAATTGGTTTCCTACTACATGATATTAATAATGATTATTGAGCTGTGTTATGGTGTCATAAACATTTATAATTATTAATTAGGTGTAATAATTATGGGTCAGATTAATGTTCTTGGAGCGGGTGTTTCTGGGTTAACTTCGGCTATATTTCTTAATAGGGCTGGTGTCAAAGTAAAGATTTATGAGCGATTTTCTGATGTTGGGATGAATGTCGGCAATAATTGCCAAGCGATTAGGAATTATGATAGAAAAACTGATTTGCTTAAAGAATTGTCTTCTTTGAATGTAAACATTAAAGCTAATCCAATATTTGATATAGACAAATATGCTCCTTCAGGTAGAAAGATGAATGTTCATTCAAATTCATCTCCATTATTTTACGCTGTTATGAGGGGTGCTCAGAGAATATCGCTTGATAATCAGCTTTATGATATTGCTTCTAGAGAGGGGGTGGATATCGCATTTAATCAAAAAAAGACAATATCTTCAGGGGATATAATCGCAGTAAATGGGTTATTCAAAAATATGTGGGCTTATGGTAGAATGTACACTGACATCGAAGTTGATCCGACTCGAATATTATTTTTTATGGATTCGAGGTATTGTCCCAATGGGTATTTGTATTTAATTCCTTTTGGTGAAAACCAAGCTACAGTTGCTTCAACAAGTTTTGATTTAACTGCGCCTTTGCCAGCTTTATTTGATAGGTTTGTGGAAGAAAATAAAGTGATTAATGGGATAGTTTCTAAGGGCACAATTGTTGAAAAGTTTTCGGGTTCAGCATATTCCAATGTTCCATCTACAGCTGTTCTTTCTGGTAAAAAATTTGTTGGGGCGGCTGCGGGATTTGTTGACTCTGCAAGAGGATTTGGAAATATATATGCAATTAGATCGGGTTATCTTGCAGCCAAGTCTATTATTGATAAGTCTGATTATGATGTTCTGTGGAAAAATGAGTTTGAGTCTGAATTATTAAAAAGTCTCAAAAGGAGATTTTTTTTAGAAAAATTTGATAATTCAGGTTATGAAAAGTTAATTGTTGAGGATAAAGTAGATATTAAAAAATATGAGAAAGTTCCAAAATCCATGCAAAAACTTTTAGAGAAAACTCAATTTAACCTGGCTCTTTCTGACTGGCGTAAAAAATTTGATTTGAGCAGATTGTTTTCTTAAGGTGGGTAAATGTCACTAAGCCTATTTGTACCAAATTTGAAATCAAATTCTTCAAAGGATTTAGTGGTTCAAGTTTTAGTAAATGAATGGCCTTTGTCAGCTAGAGAAATTTTCAATCGTGTAAAAAAGAACTCTTCTTCAAGTGTGTCTTATCAAGCAGTCCATAAGGCATTAAAATTGCTTGAGAATGATAAAATATTGTATAAAGAATCTGGAAAATATTCTATAAACTCTAGTTGGGTAGAGTCAGTTTCGGATTTTGCGTCTTTTTTAAAACGTAATCTCGATTCCCAAAAAGCAGTTTATCCTTTGCAAAGAAGCATGGTTTTTTCGACTGTTTATGAGGTCGATCAATTTTTGTCTGAGTTTGGGAAGATGTTAAAACCTAAAAAAGAAGATGAGTTTGCTTTGCATTGGCATCATTTTTGGATTCCATTATTTTTCTCAAAAGATGCGTACTGCGCAATGAAAGAGTTATTGGTTGGCTCAACTTTTTATTGCGTTACTCCTTCAAATACTTCTATTGATAAGTGGGTTGCTAATTTTTGGAATAGCTCTGGAGTAAACGAAAAAACAGGCGTAAAAGGGGCGTATGGCATTGACATGATTATTTTCAAAGATATTATTGTTCAAGTTTTTTATCCTAAAGAGATAAAAGATATGATTGATAAAGTGTATAACTCGACCAAGGATCCGTCCAAGCTTGATATTGATAAATTCTTTAAAACTGTTTTTGAGAAAAAGACTCGTATTCCTGTGCTTATAACTAAGAATGAAGAAGTGGCTAGTGAGCTATTGGCTCAAACAAAAGCGTTATTTAAATAATCTTTTTCAACTCTTCTCTTTTATCTCTTTCGTCGCTTTTTCAACAAATTTGTCTAGTGTCATTACTTCTTGGTTGCCAACGCGAGGTCTAACAGCCACTGAGTTGCTTTCAGCTTCTTTTGCTCCTACAACCACTATATAGGGTACTTTTAGTTTTTGTGCGTCTCTGATTCTTGATCCGAGTGTTTCGTTTCTGTCGTCAAGCTTTATTCTTATTTCTTCGTCGAGGAGTCTTGTTTGTACTTGTTTAGCATAATCTAGGAATTTTTCGGAGATTGGTATTATTCTTACTTGTTCTGGCGAGAGCCAGAGCGGGAATGCTCCTCCGAAGTGTTCAATTATGAGTCCTGTGAATCTTTCGAATGATCCGAATGGTGCTCTGTGTATCATTATGGGTCGGTGTTTGCTTCCGTCAGGGCCTATGTATTCAAGTTCGAATCTTTCGGGCAGGTTGTAATCGAGTTGTATTGTTCCAGTCTGCCATTCTCTGCCTAGGGCGTCCTTGATTATGATGTCTGCCTTTGGCCCGTAGAATGCTGCGTCTCCTTCGTTTACAGTGAAATTGATTTTCTTTTCCTTGAGCACTTCGATTATTTCTTGTGTTGATTTTTCCCAGTTCTCTACGCTTCCGACATATTTGTCGCTTTTTGGGTCGCGTGTTCCTACTCTTACTCTGAATTCGTTGAGTTTGAGTACGCCCATCACTTTCATCAATAAATCGAATACACCCATGAATTCTGATTTTACTTGGTCGGGGGTGCAGAATATGTGTGCGTCGTCTTGAGTGAATCCTCTTACTCTTAAGAGCCCTGAGAGTTCTCCGCTCTTTTCATATCTGTAAACAGTTCCCATTTCGCTTAGTCTTAGCGGAAGGTCGCGGTAACTTCTTTGGCCCTTCATATAATATTGTATATGGAAGGGGCAGTTCATCGGCTTTAGCAAATATTCTTCTTCTTCGATTTTTATCGGAGCGTACATCATTTCTCTATAGTGGTCGTAGTGGCCGCTTGTCTTGAAGAGTTGTAATCTTCCTATGTGCGGAGTTATTACAAAAGAGTATCCTCTTTTTGTCTGCTCTTTTACCAAAAATTCTTGGAGCTGCATTCGAAGAATTGTTCCATTAGGGCACCAAATTGGTAAGCCTTTGCCTACTTCTTCGCTTATCATGTAAAGATCGAGTTCTTTTCCAAGTTTTACATTTGAATTTTCTTCTGCTTTCTTTCTAAGTTCAATCCAGTCGTCAAGCTCTTTTTGCGTTGCAAAAGAGATTCCGTAAACTCTTTGAAGCATTTTGTTTTTTTCGTTTCCTTTCCAGTATGCTGCTGAGATTTTCAATAATTTTACTGCTTTGATAGGTTCGGTGCTTTCTAGGTGCGGTCCTTTGCACATGTCAGTGAATTTTCCGTTAGTGTAAGTAGATATTTTTGTTTCGCCTGTAGTTTTTAGATCATTAATCATTTCTACTTTGTATTGGTTGTCTTTGAATTGTTTGAGCGCTTCTTCTATTGGAATTTCGATTCTTGTCATTGTTTCTTTTCTTTTCAGAATTTCGTTCATCTTTGCTTCGATTTTTGCTAGGTCTTCTTCGTTGATGTTTTTGTCAAGTTCAAAATCGTCGTGGAATCCCTGTTCTATTGGGGGCCCGATAGCTATCTTTGCATTAGGGAAAGTCTCGATGAGCGCGTTAGCGAATACATGGGCGGTAGTGTGCCAGAACTTTTCTTGGTATTCCTTGTCTTGTTCAGCCATGGTATTCTCTCCTTAGGCAAAATTTGGTTCCAAAAGCTTTAATAATTGCATTTTGTGAACTAAGCGGTCGCAGTCTTAACTGCAAAAATAAGGGCAATTCATGGACTAGTGACAAATGACTGCATACTATAGTATCCGTCTTGCGAGTATATAAATGATTTTTTGAAAATGCTGTACTTTTTGTACATTTCATGCTTTTTGTCAGCTACTTTATTTTTGTCTTTATGGGAATTATATCCTTCAACAACTCGTCTTCGAGCGCCGTTTGCTCTGAAAGCTTTACAAGCCACCCTTCAGTTTTTATTATCCCTGCCTTTTCAAGGTCTTTTAGGGCGGAGTTTAGTTTTGGTTGGGAGAAGGCGGCAAAGCAAAGGAGCTCGTCTTTTGTATAGTATTTGCGCTCGTGCATTAGCATGTACATGACTTTTTTGTGGGTTTCGCAGAAGTTCGGGTTCTCTTCTGCTTTTCTAAGATAAGCGTTTTCAATCACACTCAGCGGCAAACAAAACACCTTTTTCTTGATAATATTATCTTGCTGTTTGGAGTGTTAATAGGGGTTTGGTAGAACTTTGTTCAACTGATTGGTTGAGTTTTTTGGCTATTGTTGGCCAGATTTTTTGGCTAAATGTTGGTTTCAGTAAGCGTTATTAATGGTTTCAGTTGCAATATTATTGGTAAAAATTGGTGAGCAAATTTGATTTGCCTGATAGCATTGTTGGTATTTGCAGTACTTGGATTGTTCTCTGTAAAATTTAGGGGATATTTCTTCGAGGCTGCTGATTGCGTTTTCCGCAAGGTCACTTTGAGAAAGTGCAACACTTCATTTGATCAAAAAATGAAGATGAAGATCAGCACGAGAGTTACTTCGGTGAATAAGCCTTTAGGGGGATTTGTTTTCAAGCACTTTGAAGTGCTTTCTTGGATAATGACAATCTTGATGATTTTGTCTTTGGCCTATTCGGGGTATGTTGGCTTAATGGGGGCTTACAATTGGGTGATGTATCAGAATTGTAATGGTCCTAATAGCACCGAGTTTTGCGCATATAACGCCCTTACGGGGGTAAGCACCCCGATTTTGAATGACGCGAATATTACCGATTGCAATGATGCGTTTTACAATACGAAAGTTAATCCCGGGTTCCTGCCAAGCGGCATACTTGATGCGAATTCCTCGCTAATTAAGTAGATTTTTAAGGGATTGTTGGTTTTAGGATTATAGGAAAATTACGATTATTGGGGGTTGTTAGATGACAGAAGAACAGAATCATGAGCACCATGCTGCTCATACAGAAAATGCTCATCACGAGCATAATGAGCATCACGAACATAAGGAGCATCACGAGCACGCGGAGCACAAGGAGCATCACGAGCACGCTGAGCATCACGCTCATAAGGCTCAAGAGGCACCAAAACAAGACGAGGGAAAGATAATGGGGTTTGAGCAAGGTGCTCTAATCACTGCGGTGGCTTTCCTTTTTGCAGGAATAGTATTAGGAGCACTACTCGCATATGGAATGGGGGCGCTTAATTCACCGACTACTACTATAGGTCAAAATGTATTTACGGGTGCAAGCGTAGATCAAAACGCCTTGAAGCAGAACGTTGAAAAATATATTAACACTAATTTGCTGACTGACAAAACTGTTTCAGCAAAGATACTAGACTCGAATGATTTGGGCAACGGTTTGTTTGCACTTTCATTTGAGATATACCAGGACGGAGCGGTTGTTTCATCCGGACAAGTATATGCTAACGAAAAGGAGATCATAATCGGACAATTGTTCAGTATGAGCGCTCCAGTAGATCAACCAGAACCTGTAAAGACTGAGTACACTAAGTCAGACAAGCCTAAAGTAACATTGTTTGTAATGGCTTTCTGCCCTTACGGACTCCAGGCAGTTAAGGCATTCGGACCTGCTATGCAGCTCCTCGGACCAACAACAGATACAAAGATGGGTTACGTTCTATACTCAAACTTTGCTTCGCAATACGGAGCAGACTGGAACGCATACTGCTTTGATGAAAACGAAACTTATTGCTCCATGCACGGAGCAGGCGAACTTAACGAAGACATAAGACAACTTTGCATACAAAAAGATCAGCCGGACAAGCTCTGGAATTATTTGGATGCAGTAGTTGCGGATTATGACGCTGGAAAAGTTTCGGCGGCAAATATCGACAGCAAGTGGAAGGATTACGCAAAAGTTGCAGGCGTTGACACAGCGAAAGTTGAGTCATGCATAGCAAATGATGCAGCAACCCTCTTAGCTGAACAAGCAGCCCTCAACAAGCAGTTTAGTGTGCAGGGAAGCCCTACGGCAATAATCAACGGCGCACAATATGCCGGCGGAAGAACAGCTGAAGAATTCAAGACAGCTGTCTGCCAAGCATTCAACACTGCTCCCGCTGATTGCAGCGCTGCGCTAAATAGTACAGCATCATCAGCCCCAGCAGGCGGATGCGCAACACCAACAGCTAACTAAAATTAATGCGGGGTCGTCTCCAAGAAAGGGGGCGGCCTTGTTCTTTTTTTAATCATATTGTACTAGTGATACTTCATGAGAAACAATTCGCGTCAAGAAAAGAAGAAAAGTATTTTGCCACAAAAGGTGCTAATTTTTTTTGTGGCGCTTGCTTTAGTGAACTTCGCCGCCGGAATATATTCTTTGTCTTATTACTTTGATCCGCTTGTGCTGGCTAGTCCTCTTCTTTGGATTTTTATCGCGGATTGCCCATTGTATGCGATTCTTTTTGGGATAAACCTTTTGCTTGTTGCAAAAGGCAAGTCAAACCCTTTCTTAGGCATGGTGTCAATGGCAGGGAACATCAAGTACTCCCTTTGGACAATATTCATTTTGTTTTTGTATCCCAACCCTTTGAGTTATTGGATGTTTTTTCTAAGTCACTTGCTCTTGGCGGCAGAAGTAATAGTGCTTTTTAGGAAGTACGCATTTTTACCTTGCCACGCTTTCTTCGCAATAGGCTGGTTTGTGATAAACGATTTGTTTGATTATTACTTGTTCTTCACTCATCCTTACTTCAACCCTTCTTTTTTCGCCCAAGTGGCGTTTTTCTCGCTTTTTTGCTCGTTTTTAGTGCCTCTTATTGTGCTTAAACTCTTTTCAAGGCGCGAAAAGTAACCAATATAAAGGGCTTATGACAATTATTCTCTAGAAAGGCGGGCAAAGTAGAAACCGCTTTTTTGTTGATTTTACAAAGGATTTGAAATAATGAATAGCATCACAGGACTAGGCGCATGCCAAGAAGTAGGAAGAAGCGCATTCTTACTTGATTTCGGAGAAAAATTCTTGCTTGATTACGGAGTAAAATTGACTCCTACGGGGATTGATTATCCTCTTGATGTGAGAGAGCACGTAAAAGCAGTTATTATTTCTCACGCGCACCTCGACCACTCCGGGTTCTTGCCGTATTATTACAAAACATCAGAGTGCCTTAGTTTTATGACTCAGCCTACTCTTGAGCTCGCCGATATCTTGTGGCAGGACTCGATAAAAATCGCGGAGTTTGAAGGACTCGCTCCAAAATATTTAAAATCAGAAATCGAAAGAACTCATAGATACAACTTTATTGTTCCATACCACAAAAGCCTTCATTTGAGCCACGATGTTTCACTAGAATTTTTTGATGCTGGACACATTTTGGGCTCGGCTCTTTCAAAAATAACTTATGGCGACACATCATTCATGTACACCGGGGACTACAAGGTTGACGAGACACAGCTTCACGCAGGTTGTGATTTTTCAATGGGCAAAGCGGATTACGTTATGATGGAATCAACTTACGGTGATAGGGAGCACACGAACCGAAAACAATCCGAAAAAGCATTTTGCGAATCTGTGCAGGATACGGTTGACAGGGGCGGATACGCGATAGTTCCTGCTTTTGCTGTTGGAAGAAGCCAGGAAATAATTGATGTATTGTCAAAGTACAATCTTAACGCCCCAATTTTCCTTGACGGGATGGGAAAAAAAGTTGCTGACATTTACTTGAAGCATTCAAACTTGATAAAAGATCCAAAAGGCCTCAAGAAAGCGCTCAATGGAGTAACTTGGGTTCAGGGAAAACAGGGGAGAAGCAAGGCGCTAAAAAATCCTTCAGTGATTGTAACAACTTCGGGGATGATGAAAGGCGGGCCGGTAATGCATTATGCTACAAAAGTAATGAACGATCCTAGGAGCAAGATACACCTGACAGGATATCAGGCCGAAGGGATGCCTGGAAGAAATTTGCTTGAGAAAGGAGTATTGCCTTGCGGAGAGAATGGAGAACTAGTAAAAGTAAATTGTAAATACGAAAAATATGACTTTTCAGCTCATCCTTCCCAGAGCGAAATGATACGTTCTATCAAAAAATGGTCTCCAAAACAAATTTTCCTCGTTCACGGCGACAAGGAAGTTATGCCAATATTTGCAAAGCGCATAAAGGACGAGACAGGCGTTAAGGCAACTCCCCTTGAAATGGCAAAGCGCATAGATTTTGAATAAACCTTTTTAACAATTTTTTTTATGGCTTATGGGAATTTTTGCCCGCGGTGCAACAACAAGACTGACGCATTAATTTCAGGACTTTGCCAGGATTGTTTCCTTTCAAAGCACGAGATATTCTCTATGAGAGATCTCACTTTTCCTCGGTGCGTAAAATGCGGGAAACTCACTATCAAAGGGCGTTGGGTGGCTTTTAGTGAGGGCGCTTTATCTGCAGATATTGTAAAAAAAGTTAAGCTAAATCACGATCTTGAAAAGCCCATAGTTGACGTTGAAGTGAAAGAAGTCGGCCCGTTTGAGTTTGACGGGCTTGTGAAGGTAAAAGGTTTCATCCAAGATTCTCTTTTAGAGCAGGAAAAACCAATACATTTTTTCTTGCAGAAAGTTTCCTGCGATCCCTGCATGAAGCTCGTATCAAATTATAGAGAGGCAATCATACAGCTCAGGGCAAGCACTCCTGAAGATGCCGACGCAATGCTTGAACTTACAAATTCGATGATTGAGAATGGAAAAGACAAGGACTCTCTTAGCGGAGTCGTGAAATTGATTAAGATAAACAACGGTTACGATCTTTGGATCGGTTCAAAGAGCGCGGCATCAAAAGTTGCCAAAACACTTGCGAGAATCTACAAGACCAGAATAATACATTCAAAGACCCTCATTGGCGAAGAGAACAGAGGAGTATTCAAATACAGATATACTTTTTGCATCAAAAAGATGTGATGATTTCTTAACTATCTGACTAGTTTTATTTTTTTATTTCTCAAATTCATTAAGTGCTTTTATTATCTCTTCGACAGGAAGGGAGCAAGTTACAAGCGGTATTTTTTCTGATTCGGCTATTTTTATTGCAATAGGATCAACCGGCTTATCCTTAAAGTCGCCGTTTAATATTATCATGCTTGGTTTCATGTCAGTTGAAAATCTTCCAATCTTTACTGCAATCATCGGACTTCTTCCGGTTTCCACGTTTCGAAATATAAGCGCCCTGTTCGGCGTTTTTCCGTAGAGCATCATGTATTCCTGCACAGGGACTTCAAGTATTACTTTGAGCGAATCAATTATAGTGTACCCGAAGATGCTTTCTTCTTTGAGTTTGTGCGGGAGGCAAACAACATCTCCCCCAATTTTTTTTACAATGTCGGTAGCTTTTATCCCTGAAGTGAATTCGTGGCTGTCAAACGCTTTTACTGTGTCCTGTACAAAATCTTTTTCAAGCTGCTTCACTACTTTTCCGCCTCTTGACTTATCAATATCGATTAGCGCTTTTACGAGTCTTGAAACAACTGCAATTCCAGGATTTTTTCTTCTTCCACCCTCATAATCTGAAATAGTTGAAGAAGAAACTTTTAGGTGCGATGCAAGCTCTGTTTGGTGTATGGCAAATATTTCTCGCCATTTCTTCATCGATCCGCCAGCATCTGCCGAGAGGGTTATCTCTCCCGCGATTGTCATCTCGAGCTTGTCCATACAATAAGTATGTATTAACCCCCTTAAAAAAGGTTTCGACAGTTGTCGTCTCGTAATAGGGCTTTTTTCGACAGGGTTGTTTTTGGTTAAAACGCGTGGTTTCCCAAGATTTGCTGGTTTAAAGCCAAAAAAGCTTTTTATATTGCAATAATGTTAGGTTAATCATGTTGCGCCAAAAAGGTATTGTCTTTCTTATTTCTTCGATATTTTGTTTGTTCCTGATATTTGGTTGCACCAGTCCGGGTGAGTTTGAATATTTTGAGATTGTTCAGGATAAACAAGGGTACTTTCACGAAGTAATAATTCTAAATACCGGCCAGGTTATGGAAAAAACAGGCCCATCTAATCTTTCATTTGAAAATAGTGTTCGGAATGCAAGAATTTCCCCTGAAAAAGCAAAGTTGCTGATTCAAGATGCAAATTCTTTGATTCAAAAAGGATCCGCCTGCGAATACGGGGAGAAAGAAATAATTTTTTATTCAGGGGGCGTTCTTTCCAAGACCTGCTTTAATTCTGCAGAATTTGATTCGCTTTTTTTGGATGTAACTTCTTCAATTGCATCGGAGTATTCTGTTGACAATTTTTTCGTACACTTGGTTTATGCGGGCCGTAACGGAATGAATGACTACCATCTGTTTAATGATGGTCTTGTTCTTGAAAACGATTATTCTCTGGGCGGCGAATTGTCTTCAGTATCGTTTAAGAAAATAGAATCTGTACTGCTTGAAAATTTGAAAAACTCTGCAACTGGAAGCATGTTTGAGAATGACAATAATTGTTCGCTTGAGACCTCAGGATATAGGTACGTTGAAATACAGAAAGGTCAGTCATATAATTACTATGTTTATTGTGACGAAATCTCTCAATCAAAAAAAGATTTTTATGATGGGGTCTTGAAAGCGTTAGGTGAAGCCAAATGAAAGGAAATTTTTTTGTTGTTTTGCTTCTGCTTCTGGGGTTGTCTTCGTTAGTGGGTGCGGTTGCAGTGATTGTCCCTGTATATGTCGCGTCTCTTTCGATAATCGCCTTAGTATCAAACGTATTAATTACAGCCGCGGTTTATGTTGCTGCAAAAGGGGTATTTAGCAGGAAATCATTTGGGGGCAATTTTTCAGAGAAACTTAATGTTTCATTTGAAATATTCGGGAAAATAGTTATTCTTCTAATCGTCACAATGGCCGCGATTTTTATTTTCTCGCCAGTAACTATTGAGGATTCGCTTGTTGCTGGTTTATTTGCAGCATTAATTGCCCTTCTGATTTTACTTTTAGTGTCCTATAGGAAGATTGCAGTTTTGCCAAGCGAAAGAAAAGCGATTGCCAAAGGAATAATGGGTTTTTGCGTTTTTGTCTTTATTTCTTGTTCTATAATCTCTTACTTCTCAGTGGAGTTCACGGTTGCGACCGGTGCGGCTAAGCAGCAAGCGATAATTAGTTTTCCGTTCGAAGATATTGTAAAAGATGTGATGCAAAGTAGTTCCGCGCCAGTTTATTCAAACGTTGCAGAATCTCCAAGTCCTTCGCAGGGCATTTCGAGCAAGGCGACCGAAGAGAGTAGATTTTTTAGCGTGATTTTACTTCCAACGAGCGCAGAAGTTTGCATTATCTCAAATTTATCTGCAATAATAAGAGTGGAGCCTGTTTTTGGGTGTTATATTGCGGAAAATGGAATAAGGCAGAAAACATTTTGCCCGATAGTCATAAGTGCGGAAGAACTAAATTACTCTTCCGATATTAACTCATCGGGGTCATGTAGCGGGCCCTATACGGTTGAAGGGTGATCTTGTTGGAAAATTTAAGCGAAAAAAGTCGTCTTATTCTGGCCGAATTTCTTAATCAAGATACCTTTGGCGCCAATGAAATAGTTGTTCTTGAGAAAAACGAGAATTCTTTTCTTGTTCCGATGTGTAAAGCATCCAATGCTGAGTTTTTCGAAGGGGCTTTCTCCCCTGAAGGCCCGTTTTGGAAGGCATATGTTGATTTGGCTTTGGGCGAAAAACCGGCCGGCAAGAGGTATGCTGTTGTTCTTGATGGTCAAATGTATTTCTGCAAGAATATTGAAACAAAATACATTTATTCGCTAGGTCCAAAGAAAAATTATTCTTGCAATAATTATCTGCTCGTTGAAAATGCCTCCATTTCGGCGGACGCATTGATCCGCTTGTTATCTGCTCCGTTGGATAGCATTTCAATGACAAAAAATGCGCTCGTTGATGCGTTCAAAGTAAATGAAATATTCGAATCGTTTGGAGATCAAGTTAAGCGGGCGGATTTGGCGGTCAAATTAGCGAATAATGGCTCTTTGGGTGCGAAAGATGCTTCTGTTTGTCTGGAGAATGCAAAAAACGTGATGTATTATTCTTTTGTGGCCTCGCTTGCGCATGCATTGAAGCTTAAGCCAAATGCGAGTCTTGCTCCATTGATTGAAGAAACAAAACAATTCTTGCTGCAAAAATATGACAGAGTATCGGAGAAGAATTGTTTTTTGTCAAAGAATTTTTATGATATCTCGGAAAAACCGTTTGGTGAAACAAAAGAGCGGATATTGCTTAATTCTTCGGAAGAAGATTGGTTTGTTCTTAGAGAAGCTGCAAAGCTTCAATGCTCAAAATTCCTTTACATGCTGAGAAAAATATATTTGTCTGAAGCAAAGTCGCTTGGGCTTGGTGAAAAAGTATTTCATCTGACCGTAAAGGAGCTCGTATCAGCTCGGCAGGACTCAAAGGGGGTCAAAGCCCTTGCGTTAAAGAGATTTGAAGAGTATGAATCAAATCAGGAACTTCTTCCAAAGAGGATAATATTTCAAAAGCAATGGTTCTTTGACAATGAACGCCAGAGTGTAATGAAAGGAGTGAGTGTTTCAACCAAAATTATGCAAAAAGCAAAGGTCGGCTGGGTGCATGGCGAGACGGATTTGAGAAAGAACTTCAGCGGAAAAATAATTGTGACTGACTATTTCTCGCCTAATCTTGTGACCGCCTATGGGGGTGCGCTTGGGGTGATAAGTTCGGTCGGAGGGGTGCTTTCTCATCCTGCGGTGATTGCGAGAGAAAAGGACATTCCTTGCATTGTCCAAGTCGACGGACTTATTAAGATAAAGGAAAATGACCTTGTTGAGATTGACGGAAAAACCGGTCAAATAAAGATATTAAATTGATTTAATTTATGGGTGTTTGTGCCTCACTTGCTTCTTTAAATTCCTCGCTTCCCACTTGTCTTTAACCCTTTTTCTTCTCAACAATCTCACGAATCTTTCAAGCTCGATTCTATCTAGTTCCTCGTGGGTGTGACCTCTGCTAATCAGCTGTGCTATCCGATATCTTGATGCCTGTGCATGGGTTATGTGTGTCATATTCGGGAAATATTCCCGGGCCTTTTGTATTATTCTAGCCTCCATCGCCGAGGCCAATCCGATTTTCTTTGTGGGAAATTTTTCCTTTGTCGTGTCGGGATAAGGATAATACGCGATGAATGTCAAGTCTCTTGTGTGGTGGTCGTAGGAGAGAATGAATTTGCTGAAGTGCTGACCGCCCCAAAAGCCATGCTTTACGAGCGTATCCCTTATTTTTGGGGAGGTTATGAGATCTTTCGACGGCTCGTCAATTACAGCGTACGCATTGGCAATCAGAAGTCTGCTATCCGAAAAATTCGGCGTATATTCAAGTTTTAATCCGAGCGTCTTTTGCCGGCTCATAGGATATTCTTGTTTCTCGCATATATATTACTTCTCTGACGAGGCTTTCATTCGGGCTTGCTTTGCCGGTTTAATCCTCATGCGAAGCAATAAAAAAAAGAAAAAGAGGGCAAAAGCCCTCTTTTCAATCAATTAGTCTATTGTGATGATACCGCGTTCATCTATTATTATTTTTGCGTTGTCTGGGATCTTGGCCCCTATGTTGACTTCGCCTTCTGCGTTCATTCCAACTTCGTTGTCTGTTCTAGCGGTTCCGCCTTTGATTTCAATGCTGTTATCTACTTTGACATTGACATCAGCATTTACTTTGGTGGTTACGCGTATTACTGGAGTTAGAATGTAGTTTCCGTCTCCTGTCTTGTGCATTGATGCTCCTGCATTGAAGTCTAAGACAGCTACTGCGGTTGTGCTAGCGTTCACTTCGAGATCCGCGTTGATCTTCAGGACGTTTGAAGGAAGCTTGGCTTCTGTTGTTCCATTCTCATCGGTTACTTCTACCTTTGAGATTGTGAGCCTTACTTTGTCATAGCTCCCTGCCTCGACATTGGCGTCCGCGGCTAGCTCTGTTTTTTGCTGTGATTCCAGCAAGAGCAGGTCGAAGGTCTGCGGAGAAGAGGATATGGTTATCCATCCTTCGGTTGATTCGGCTGCCTGCACTTCTATTTTGCTAATGGAGAGCATTATGCTGGTTACTGTGTTTAAGTCTCCCTTAGCATCAGTTATTCCGACAACTATGCGTCCATTTGCTTCAATTTCTTGCTTGGAGAAGATTTTTCCTTTATCGTCAATCTCTAGCTCCTCGTTTTCATCAATTTCCACGTCTATTTCTACGTTTCCATTTATGTCCATTCCCTGATCGTTCTCGACTTCTATTTCTCCATCTTCTATTTCGAGTTCTTCGTCAACATTAACTTCTATTGAGGAGTCTTTGCTGATCTTGAGGTGGACTACAGGTGCAAGGATGTATTCTCCTTTTCCTGTCACATGGAGTGATCTGTCCGCTTTGAAGTCTATCGTTGCCACTGATACTTTGCCGGCATTAACGTCAAAGCCTCCAGCGAACTTGAGTTCGTTTGATGGCAATTTGGCTTCAAATGTGCCGTTTGCATCTGTCACCATGACTTTTGAGATGACAAGTCTAAGCTGGTTGTATGCGCCTGAGTTTAGGTTCGCATCAGCTAGTAGTACGGTGGTGCCGTCTGCTTTCAGTTGTAGCAAATCGTAAGTTTTTGGGGTGGATGATAATGTTATCCATCCTTCGGTCTCGCTTTGGACCTGCACTTGACTGATTGTCACTTCTATCTTGCTGACGTTTTCTATGTCAGCTGTAGCGTCTGTTATTCCAACAACTAGTTTTCCGGTCGCCGGACCTGGAGTTGTGCAGCCAAAAACAAGAAGTAAAGCGGCCAAGCACAAAACCAAAAATATTCCTGATTTGTACACATTTTTCATCATTATACCTCTTTCCATATGGGCTGTTTGTCATTAATAACACTTTTGGATGGCATGTCGCGGGCGAGCTTAGGCTAACAAGATTAACAGGCCCGTCGGGAATCGGAACGTCCTGTTTCGCCAGCAAGCAAAAGCGAGCTTTTGTGGCTGCCGCAAAACTAATAGTTTTGCTTGCAGGACGAAGCGGAGCACCATCTTCGCTTGTTAGCTCGATGATGCATACAGGCCCGTCGGGAATTGAACCCGAGTCTACGCCTCGCTCCAACCTCGCTAGTCGGTTTCTGCCTATTGCGAAGCAATGGGCAAATCCTTTCGCGAACCTTAACAAGGCTCTAGGAGTGCGCTATACTATCCACTATACTACGGGCCTATTATTTTTGGCTCCTTTATAGCATTAACTCTGCGGGATCGCTTTGCGATCGCGCTTCGTACCCGCCAGGCGAAACTGGCGATCCGCTATACTACGGGCCTATTAGTTTAATTTGTCTTGTGTGAGATTTTTAAGTGTTGGCTTGGTTGTTAAATTCCGGGGATTAGCTTTAGCGCAAGCGCTACTGCGAAAGGTACTGACCAGTTATCATCCCATGGGAGGGGTTCAATGATTGATGCGAATATTGCACAAAACATTGCTATTTGGAGGTTGTAGAATAGTCCTATACAAAACACCGAAACAACAAAAAATGCTAGGGTTCCTTCAAGAGTTTTATTTTTTATTATTTTTATTTTCCCGAATTTCTTGCCGATTAGCGCTGCGGCAGTATCTGCTAGTGTTGCTACAAGGATTGCGGCAAAGATTATTTGGGGCTGTCCCTTGAAAAAGAACAAGAGGACGCATGCTGAAAGAAAGAATGTTATCGCCGCTTTTCCTGGGAAATGCTTTTCATGATCTCTTTCAACAGTGAAAATTATTTTTTGCAAAAGAGGGTACTTCGCCCCTTTTCTTATTGAGATTCCAATCATTATTCCTATTAGTGTTAGTATTGAAAGGCCGATGAAAGCGTCGCTGGTTCCAAAGAACCATATTGTAAAGATAATAAACAAACCGAAAAGTACGTGGAATAATTTTCTTAAGAGCTCTTTCTTCATAATACCACTAAAATTTTGTTCCTCTCATGATTTCC
The DNA here is from genome assembly GCA_038046585.1 of archaeon. Lineage (GTDB taxonomy): Archaea > Iainarchaeota > Iainarchaeia > Iainarchaeales > JAAZKV01 > JAAZKV01. The sequence continues at coordinate 21,481 of JBBSVX010000010.1, read as the reverse complement.
TTTCCCAGTTCGAACCTTATCTTTTCAGCCATTATTTTCATTTCATGCGAGACTCCAGGCTTTGCTTTGCATGGATCTATGTCGTTACTTTTGTGCAGTGGAACAAGATGCAGGTGCGCATGCGGTACTGCAAACCCCTCAACAACTAGGCCGATTTTTTTTGCACCGGTAGCGTTTCTTAGCGGCCTTTCCAGTTTCTTGGCTAGTTCAAATATTTCCTGGTATTCATCACCGGGCAGATCGTAAAAATAATCGACATGGTGTTTTGGTATTATCATGAAG
>JBBSVX010000010.1:0-21189 GCA_038046585.1 archaeon | reverse complement strand
TTCTTGATTTCCCACACCTTGTTTGATGGTATCTCGCCTTTGAGTATCTTGCAAAATATGCAATTGCTTGCTGCCATCGGGTTGTCTGCCATTGTATTACCTTATTTCTTTTTCATTAATATAAAGTAGTGGTGCTTCTCGTAAGGCTCAAGGGAAAGCACTTGCAACACTTCAAATTCACTTTCAAGGATTCTTTTCTCTTCAAGAACTATGTCTTCTTTTTTTTCTGATTGGGAGATGCTTTTTGTCTTTATCGCTATCGCTGCAAGACCGCCTTTTTTCAAGAACTTTGCGTTCTTTACAAATATCTCTGCTTGGTTTCGTTGGGAGATGTCCTGAAACATCGCATCAACTTTTTCTTCGATGAATTCTGCGTACTCGCCGGGATTTTCAGCATTGCCTACAAGCGGCATCAAGTTTTCTCTTCTTTCCGCAAGTTGTAAGAGCTTAATCATTGCCACGGTTGAAATGTCGATGCAAAAAACTAGTCCTTCGTTTTCAACAATATCTGAAACGTGGCTTACTGTCGTGCCTTCTGCGCTTCCAAGGTAGAGCACTTTTGAGTTCTTTGCGAAAATGCTTTCTTTGAGCCCTTTTTTGACCGCGGCGCCATATTTTGATCTGTGAAAGTCCCATTCGCGGTATTCTGTCTCGCCGTCGTGTATGAGTAATTCGCCGTATACGCGTTGCCCCTTAGCAATGCTTTTTGTGTATAACTTTCCGTTATTTTCAAATATTCCTTCAAAGAGCTGTTTCATACTGATTTTTGGGAGTTTTCTTGTTTTAAACGTTGGTGAACGGCAGTTAGCGGGATTTTTCTTGTCAATCTTGAAGTAGGTTTTTAAATAATGCCCTCTTTTCCTTGTTTAGAGTTTTTTTAGGGGTGCGATTTAATGCATAATGATATGGATATGTTACAGAAGAAAATTGAGGAAGCGGCGTATGATCCGATGTGCTTTGCAGGAAGCGTTTTGTTATTACTTATCTGTGCAATGGGACTTTGGTTGCATGATGTTGTAATAATAGTAATAGGAGTTGTTTTAGGAGTTCTATTTTGTTTGCCTGCTTTGACAGGAAACCATTCAAAGCATTTGGTAAAGCAATGGGTGCACGCTCACTTTAACATAGTTGGATTTGTTTTGAATGCTTTAGGTTATATCGCGTTAGTTATCGGACTTTGGAATGCGAACCTAATGGTAGTTGTCGGCGGAGCGCTGCTTTTGGCTACAGCATATATTCATGCCGGAATGAGGAAAGGCTTCTTCGGATAAGATCCGAAGAATCCGCAACTTTTTTTCGAAAAGATTCTAGTCGTTTAACGTGAACTCTTTAGTCAGGTAGCATTTTAGGACTTTTCTTGAGGGTTCAAAAAGTTCTTTTGGAAGGTCGTTTATCGGGAACCATTTCCACTCTGTTATCTCATCCGGCTCCATGACTTTGGGTTCGCCCGAAAATGATTTCGCAACAAACCCGACCGTGACAAAGTGCGCGTGCTCGTTCTTGTCGTTGTTCACGCAGATGACTTTGCTTCCTTTGAGAGTCATCCCAGTTTCTTCTTTTAGCTCCCTTGCCGCGCCCGCTTCGAATGATTCGCCGTACTCAAATTTTCCGCCAGGCATTGTCCAGGTTCCTTCGCCTCTTAATTCGGAATCGGCTTTTTTCGGGTCTTCGTGGCGTTTTCCTAAGAGGAGCTTTCCGTCCTTGATCACCATCACTCCAAATCCTACTCCAACTTTTTGCTTTTTTTCCTGTTCCATCATTTCACCCTCTTCTTTTTGATTATCAGTTTCTTCTTTACATATAACTCAAGCAGTATCGCAAATGGCGCGGCAAGTACTATCGCAAGCGCGGCGTTTCCAATGTAGTTTGCAAATATTGGATAACTGAACTCTTGGGCGCTTAAAGGCCAAAGAAGTTTCACAGGCCAAGCAGTAAAGAGAATGTCAATTATGCTGTGGAAGATAAACCCTCCGGCGAATGCTACAAACACTTGTTTTTTATCAAGCTTGAAAAATTTCCAAGCAATAAATGCGATAATGAGCCCAAGGGCGATCCCATAAATTGGCGGGTGAAAGAGTTCGTGATGGAGCGCATAATAGAGGTCTTGGTTGAAGAAAATAAATATTCCGTCAAGATCAGGCAGAGCTCCTGCGAGAAAGCCAATCCATCTTATTTTTTGGTTCTTTGAAATGGCTGATGCGAAAAGATATCCGGCTATTGCATGAATTAAGGTAAATGACATAAACTTAATTCTTGTGGGCTCTTTAGAGCTTATTTATCTTGTCTTCCATCTCTTTTTGCATTTCTTTGGACATATCTGCGCCGCCAAAGTAATCTATCCTTAGCGCTCTTGAAAGTATTCCTGCGATTATTCTCGCAGCTTTCCCTCTTTTTTGCTTTGGGAGCTTTTGCATAAGCGGATGATTGAATATGTGTCCGTGCTTTGGGCACATTGCTCTTTCTCTTCTGTGTTTAAAGAGCGCTTTTTCTGCGCCAAGAACCTGTACTGTGGAGGAAGGCATCATGCAAAGCCTTTCCTTTGATCCGGCTTGCGAAAGAAGCCTTGCTCCAATAATTGGTGTTGCCAGGACTGAGAATGTTGGAAATTCTTTTTTCATTTCGGCTGTTATAAAAGTGACAAGTTTCTTTCTTTCTTCGTCTACTGCCAAGGCGTTCTTTTCAAGATCTGTGAACATTCCTTCGGCTTCTCCGCTTGGCATTTTCATTTTCCAATCGGCGACATTTTCTTTCATCAAGTTTGAAATAGCTTCAAGGTCTTTTGTCAAATTGACGGCTTTTATGATGTGGACTTCTTTTCCAGCCATCTTTTCGACAATTTTTGTATTCGCTCTCTTGATGAGCTGTTTTCGTAGCATTGCTCTTTTATCCATAAAATCAATCCTTGTTTTTGTCACATTTCAAAGTGCGGTTTTAATTCTTTTGAGAGATCCGAGATTTTTACTCTTGTTTGTTTTAGCGAATCTCTTTCTCTTATTGTAACAGTGTTGTCTTCAAGCGAGGTGTGATCTATTGTAATGCAAAATGGAACGCCTATGGCGTCAAGGCGTGAGTATCTTTTTCCTATGCTTCCGCTTTCATCATAATAAGTTCGTAGGCCTTTTAGCGCTGCCAAAACTTCTTGGGCTTTTTGCGGCAAGCCGTCTTTTTTTATGAGGGGCAAAACGCCTATTTCTATCGGGGCAATGTTTGAGGGTAATGAAAGAACTGTTCTTTGTGCGTCAATATCTCTTCTTGAGAAAGCCAAATCGAGGAGTGCAAAGTAGGGTCTGTCAACACCAAACGCGATTTCAATAACGTCCGGTATGAATGTTTTTCCGTCTTCGCTTCTAACGATAAGATCTTGTTTTGAGAATTTTGCGTGCTGGGTAAGATCATAGTTTGTTCGGTCGCTTATTCCAACCATTTCTATCCAGCCGTAGGAGTTGAGTTCAATCTCAAGGTCCCAAGTGTCGTCAGAGTAGAATGCTCGTTCATCAGTGTGGTGTTGTCTCAGTCTGATTTTCTCTTTCGGTATTCCTGCCGAAGTCAATACTTCATAGCTTAGCCAGAGGTTCCAAGCATAAGCCTTGTTTTTCAAGTATTTTTTATCCATTGCATCGGAGAGTTTTATAAAATTCCATTTCTCGTTGCTCTTTTGCATGCTTTCTGTCCAAAGAGGCATCTCAACATCCTTGACTTTTTCAAACCAAGCGAATTCCGCTTCCATTTCTTTGCTCAAGAACATCTGCGATTCTGCCTGGGTGAATTCTCTTTGCCGTAGGAGGTGCTGTCTTGGAGAAATTTCGTTTCGAAAAGCTTTTCCGATTTGGAAAACTGTAAAAGGCAATTTTCCTCTGAAAAAACTGACGTAGTGCTTGAAAGGCAGATAAGTGGTTGTGGCTGTTTCCGGTCTGTTGTAAGCTACAAGGTCCTTTCCGATTATTGTTTTCATCATCAGGCTTTGTCTTTGTATTTCAAGATTGAATCTTCCTTTGCAGTTAGGACAATTTATTTCGTGTTGTTTTATAGCATTTAATAGTTCTTCATCCTTGAAATGATCTGCCGCTATTCCTGCGGCTTCTTCAATTATTTTGTCGGCTCTAAAAGATGCCTTGCATTTTGAGCAAATAACAATCGGATCGTTAAATCCCTTTAAGTGTCCGGATGCCTGCCAAATTATTTCTGGGCTGATAAGGGGGTATTCCATTTCGTAAAAACCGTTGCGCGTGAAAACGTTTCTTATGATGCTTTCAAGCTTGTTCTTCATTGCTTTTCCGACAAGGCCGTATGAATAAAATCCTGCGACTGGAGAGTAAATTTCCGGTTCTGGGCCGTAAACGAAGTCTTTTTCGGCCAAGTATTTGCCTAGTTCGAGTTGAAAGCTCGCTTTCTCTTCAGCCTTTTTTTTGTCGATTGCCATTTCGTTCACTTATATCTAAACTGGCTTCAAAAAGTAATAAAAAGGATGGTTTTGACCAAGGGGTCTTTTTTAAATCGTCATTTTTTGGTTACTCTGGTCCTTTCAAACTAAGCTTTTAATAGGGCGGGCGCATTGTTAGTTATAGAAACTGGTGAGTGAAATGGTTAAAGCTGCGCCAAAAGGCAAGCCTTATGTGGATCCGAAGAAAGTTCCTCTTAAGCCAAAGCTTAAGCAGGTGGCGCAAATAAGGACCGAGATATCAAAGTTTCTTGAATTAAACAAGCCTCAGCGCATAGCTATAGTTGCTGACAACGACCCTGATGGAATGACTGCCGCAATACAGCTCAAGAAATTCTTGGACAAAAATAATCAGGACTCAATTATTTTTTTTTATGATCATTATGCAAGAACCAGCTTAAGGTTTTTGGATTTGTTTGTTTCATTTAATCCTCAGAAAACTATTTTCATTGATGTTGCAAATGATTTGGTTTCAGAGTGTTTGGAAGCAATCGGCCGCTATACTCAAAAGTTTCTCATTGTAGATCACCACAAGGGAATTGATCTGAAGAATGCGGAATTTGAATATATGGTTGTGAAGCCTTGGGATTTTTCCACAGTTGAACCGTCAAAGTACCCTGCTTCGAAAATGGCTTTTGATTTATTCCATGGCGAGCATTGGCTTTGCGCAATAGGATTGATTGGTGACAGTTCTTCTGAGCAGTGGCCTTCAGTAATGCGGAATGCAATTAGAAACTATAGTGTCACAATAGAGGACTTGACAAATCTGAGCGATCTTATTAGGGCCGTAATGTCCCAGTTTCCTGAAGAGAAGCAAGGACTTTTTGTAGAATTTTACAAAGCAAAGAAGCCGCAGGATGTTCTAAATAGCCCTTACATGAAATACAAGGATGAATTTGACAAGAGACTTACTACTCTAGAAATGGAATATACAAGAACTCATGAAGAAGTTCCCGAACTTGACTTGGTTTTCTTTAAGGGTCGCTTCAAGCTTGCAAGCACTTTAATCAACAAAATTAGCAAGCAAAGGCCGGGCACAACTTTTGTTTTCTTCGAGCAACCCGGCAATCATTACACTGTTTCTTTACGAAGAAGCGATTTTAAGGTTGATTGCGGAGCAATGGCGAAGTTTGCTGTAAAAGGTATAGATAGTTCCAATGGTGGCGGCCATACTCCTGCGGCTGGAGCCACTTTCCCTTCAGAGCACTACGAAGAATTCAAGAAAAGAATAAAAGAATACTTAAAGCAGAATTACAAGAAGTGAATTGTTTTTTATCGAAACCAGCCGTGAAAAGGGAACAGAGAAATCTTCTTTATTCTTGGTCTTGTCGCCCGCATCATTCCGTTTTTTTGCAATACTGTGGGCCAGCTTTCTTTGAGCCACTTCTCGGATTTTTCCATTATTTCTTTCCAGCCGAGACGCTCAAGTTCTTTATCTACTAGTCCTCCTCTGTGTGGGTGAGTTCCTTTCTTTTCGTGGTTGCTTCCAAATCCTTGGAAGTAATGCGTGAGTTCGTGCATTATTACATAGTCAAGAACGTATTCCGGGACATCGGGGTCGAAAAGAATCGGGTTTATTTCGATGGTTGATCCGTACTCGCGATCTTTGAGTGTTTTTATGTGACCTAGTTTTCTTCGTGTTCTCTTTCCTGTCTTGACTACAAGAAGATTTATCACTCCGCGTTCGCAAAAGTTTTCTCTTATTAGCTGCGCTGCCTTTCTTGCAAGGAAATGATCGTAATCTGATTTGGATGGCATAATAGGATTGAAAGATTGGAAGGTTTTTTAACCAAGCCATCCAAAAAGCTTTGGTTTACTTAGTCTTTACTTCAAGTGAAGTTTTTGTGGAGCCTAAGTTTGAGGAAACGGTTAGGGTGTAGGTCCCCGCAAAGATGTTGCTTTTTGGGTCCCTTCTTATTACGCAAGTAACTGCCCTTGTGTCATTTGGTTCAACGTTAGTGAAAAAAGTATAGGGGCAGAAAACTATCAGTTCTTCAGATTCTGTGCTCACGTCAAGCGTGAGATCGTTTTTTGTTTCAGTGTTGTTTCTCAGAGTTATTGTAAGCTCTGCTGAACCTGAAGAGGATTCTCTTAAATCAAGCGGATTATTTTTCCAATTTATTCCAATCGATGGGTTAAGCACTCCTCCGGCATTAGGGAGGATTATGAAAGCCGCGACAACCATGGTGATTATTACGGCCAAAACTATGAGTATGATTGGTAGCTTGTCTTGTATGTTCTCAGGGATCGGTAAATCCGGGAGCTTGAAGTCAGGTAATCCGCCGTATATTGACATGTCAGGAATAAGTATTTTCTGTTATTTAAAGGTTGCCCCGTTCCTAAGGCAAGTTTGGCTATTTAGGGCTATATTTTGGATGTTAATTGAATGTCAAGCCTGCTGTTTAAGGCAAAGTAAATAGTTGGTCATCTTCAGCGTCAAAGAGTTTTGCCCTTACTCCTGCGTCAAGCCAGGCGTGGGCATAAGAAAATGCTGCTAGAGCTGTCAAGAGCTCCCCCTTTTCCTTAAAGTGCACCGCGTCGGAAAAATAATTCTTTGCCATATTAATGAAGTCCTCGGCGATAGCTTTGTCTTTGTCTGAGAGGTTCTTTTTGTATTTGATTTCTTTTAGCGCGCGTTGAGTAAGTTTTTCATATTTCTCTACTTTTGCGAGTTCATTAGCACAGCATTTATCCATAATTGTCAGATCCAACTTTTTATCTTATTTATTGAGCGTTTCTAGCGCTTCTTTCTCTTTGTCGTTCATTTTTCCGGGAATAATCAGGCTCTGCGGATAAATATGGTTGATGTCTTTGAAAGAAACTATTTTTTCTTTTCCTATAATTATTGCCTGTTTCTCTCCGCCCATGCCCAGCATTCCAATATAATTCCATTTTAGTTTTTCTTTTCTTTTCGCGGCTATTTTTTCAAGGACACATATTGCTTCTTCGCAGCTCATCAGTCGTTTTGGCTCAATGTCTTTTTTTATGTCAAGCAGACATAGGGTGTGAAGCCCCATTTTTTGGTTCTCCTTTATTTGGTCATAGAAGGATTCGGGTTCAAACTCAGGCGAATGGTAGCAGATTGTAACTATGCGTCCGAATTTGTATTCGTCAAGGCCTGTTTCTGCCACAAGATTTGTAATGGATATTCCAGGAATGACTTTTGTTTTAATCATTTTTTCTTTAGCGTCAAGTAATATTTGCAAGTGCGTTGTCGCTGTGAGTGCGTTCCCAAATATCATTAGCGCCATCTTGTTTTTTGTGGCGGAGAGCATTGCCGATTCAAATTGCTCTTCGACTTCTTTTCTTCCAAGAGCCTTGAAGTCTTTGCCTATCATTGTTTTTAACTCGTCAACAAATCCTTGGGCGTATTCTGAGGTGTATGCTTCTAAAAATACCTGGTCGCAGGACCTAAGCACTTCAAGCGCTTCAAGAGTGAGGTGCGCCGGCTTTAATCCAATTCCCACTAGATATAGCATTGTATCACTAGAATACTTTTGGTTGGAAACATTTTAATACCTCGGCGGACAAGTGTTAGATATGGCTCCGCTACTTTATTCAAGGACGGTTTCTAGGATCCTTAATGAAATAAGAAAGCACATTCCTTCTAATTTAAACAAACCAAAACCAAATATGGGGGCTGGGCACTTTAACAAGCCTACTCAAAGAATAATACAGGCCGGTGCAAGGCTTAAAATAAAAAAGGTTTTTGTACGTCCGATTGAGCGAAAAATAGCTTTAGAGATTTTTGCCGAAATAATGCGAGGTCCTGTGTTTATGGAAGATCTTACAACAAGAATATCGAGCATGCATAAGTATGACAGATTAGGATTTGATTGGCGAAGTACTACTCCTAATGGAGTAAGGGCGATTTATTTTAAGATGGTTAAAGCTAAAATGATAAAAGAGAAAAAGTAGTTTGAAATTTTATATAATCCCTAATTTGAATAAGCTCGCAAGTCCGGTGGCAAATCCAAGTATTGATATTATGACTTTTATGAAGCCTACCATGTTTTTGCGTTTGTGGTTCTCCTTTGCGTAATCGTCAAGGCTCCAACATATCAACACCGCAATCAAGAGCTTTGCGCCGATGAAAACAAGAGGGCTAATGTTGAGGAGAACGTTTGAGAGCACGTGCTGTTCAGTGAATGAGAAAAAGGTTATTGCAATTGAAGATGCGATTCCATCAATAGCCTGCCCTGCTACAATGAATATGTTCATCGGGTCGTGGAGGATCTTGTACTTTGAAAATCTGTTGACTAAATAACAAATGCCGTATGCGACAATTGCAATTATGATTGCTGTGCCCGCAAACACTAATCCATTATTGATGTGCATAAGATTGAATGCGAGCGGCGGGATACATGCGACAATTCCCACTGCTGCAAGTCGCTTGTAATCAAGCTGTTTCCAAACTTTTGCGAACAAGAGTCCTATTATTACTACTGCGAAAGTAAGGATCCATATTCCGGGGGTAAAGAACCAGAACCCAAATTGTAGGGGATTAGCAGTCTTTGTTATTCCGTCGAGAACGACAGAACCCAGTTCCACTTGGTGCATGACAACTCTCAGGGATATGCCGAAGAGAACGTAGGGCAAAATAGCGAGGAAGAACCTTTTGTCAAATATGATCTTCTTTTTCAGAACTGTGTAAATTATTCCGCATGCGATTACAAGCATAACAATGTAGGTGATAGTATTCACTAGGTTGTACCCTTGTAGCTCGGGGCTGATTATTGGGTTAATGAAGTACTCTGTGATGAAGTCCATGCTCATGTTTAAATTGAGAATCCCATTTAATTGTATCTATGGCCGCGCAAAAGACACACTCTGAATTTAAGGGGACCCTTAAGGAAGCGCTTAAAGGCAAACTTCCTGCAAAAGAGATAGCTCTTTGCCCCAATGCTTATGATTCATTCGGGAACATTGCCGTGATTGAGATTCCAAAAGAGCTTTCCAAAAAGAAAAAAATAATCGGCGCCACACTTCTGAAAGTCCAGCCGAGGTTTGAAACGGTCTGTTCAATTGAAAGCAACCACGAAGGAAAATTTAGGGTGCAAAAAGTCAAGGTTATTGCGGGGAAAAAACAGAATGTTGCAACATATCGTGAATCAGGGTGCACTTTTTTAGTTCCGCTCGGGGATGTTTTTTTCTCACCTCGTCTTGGCGGAGAAAGACTTCGAATTGCGCACATGATCCAACCAGGGGAAACTGTTGGGGCTTGGTTTAGTGGAGTTGCTCCTTACCCAATAGTTTTTTCAAAGAATTCGAAGATGGGAAAAGCGATTGCGATTGAATTAAATCCTGCAGGGCACAAATTCGCTTTGAAGAATTTAGTGCTTAACAAAGTGAAAAATGTTGAACTCATTAAGGGTGATGTAAAGAAACAATACAAAAAATTTAAGGAAACTTTTGACAGAATTGCAATGCCTCTTCCTCACACTGGCTATCAGTTCCTAAAAGAGGCGCTTTATTGCGTGAAACCCGGCGGGATGATTCATTTCTACGAAGTTGTTGTGAAGAAAGATTATGATACCCCCAAAAACCAGATAATGCAAGCCGCGGCTGAAGCTAAGAAAAAAGTAGAAATTGTTTATCAAGCAAGAGTAAGGGATTTTTCCCCTACAAAAGAACAGGTAGTGTTTGATATAAAGGTTTTTTGATGAACAAAGCGAAGCTAGTTCGAAACAACATTCCAAAAATTATTGTTTCTGATGGAAAGGCGCCTGTTACTCACATCGCCTCGGATAAGGAGCATTTGAAAATGCTTAAGGAAAAGCTTGATGAAGAGGTAAGAGAGTTTTTCAAGGACGAGAGCGAAGAAGAGCTTGCTGATGTTCTAGAAGTGATTGACGCTATAATTGCTTACAAAAAGTTTGATAAAAATAAAATCGCGATGATAAAAGAAAAGAAGGCCAAAGAAAGAGGGTCTTTTTCAAAACGAATTGTCCTTGAAAGAATTGAATAACACTATTTGTTGGACATTTTTCTTCGTCCAAAAAGGTTTTAATTGGATTCTTCCTCATTTTTGTTGGTGAGTTAAAATGGTGCTAAATTTGATATTTTTAGGTCCGCCTGGAGCGGGAAAAGGGACAGTTGCGCAGGCAGTAGCAGACAAATACAAGCTTACGCAAGTATCCACAGGGGATCTTATTAGAGCTGAAGTAGCTTCGGGTTCAGAACTAGGAAAAAAACTAAAAACAATAATTGATGCGGGGCAGCTTGTAACTGACGACATAGTTGCAGAGATGCTAGAAAACAAATTGAAGGCTCTTTCGAAGAAAAAAACATACGGTGGGGCGATATTTGACGGCTTTCCAAGAACCTTGGGCCAGGCCCCGATGCTCGATAAAATCCTAAAAGATGTTAAGCAGAAGCTTGATGCGGTGATTTATATCGAAAGCTCAGAAGAAAGCGTAGTGAAAAGACTTTCTTCAAGATGGACTTGCTCAAAATGCAAGAAAGTGTATAACACTATCACAATCCCTCCAAAGAAAAAAGGCGTTTGCGACGAAGACGGCGCAGTGCTAATCCAAAGAGACGATGACAAGCCAGAAACTATCGCAAAAAGATACAAAGTTTTTATCGATCAGACTTCTCCACTCATAAATCATTATGATGTGCAGAAGATCCTGTATAGGTATGATGGAAACGTTCCTCCCCAGCCTTCAGTAGAGGCAGCGGAAGCGATAATTGCAAAAATAGTTAAAACCAAGAAGTGACTGATTTAGAACGATTGGGCCAAAAACTGGCCCAATTTTTGTTTTTTCTCCTTTTTCTTACCTCAAAATTTGGTTAAAAGTAACCTTTATATACCTTCAGAAATGAATATTATATATCAAAAGATAGAAAGGTTCCGGCCAGTAGGTCGATGAGATCTGTTTCTAGATTTTAGAAAAATAAAAAAAATACAAAAGAGTGATAAAAAATGGAAAAGAAATATGTAAATAAGATAGCAGAGGCTACGCCTAACTGCAAGTTTTCGGGGGATGTAAAAATCCTAAGAAAAGCAAAACCTGGGCCAGTAGTGTTCCTAGTTAGCGACGGCACAGGAAGCATTGACGCCGTGACAAAAGAATCAAACTTCAACGTGGACGACACAGTTCTCCTTGTAGGTTATATTACCGAAAGGGCTGGAAAACTCCAGATAGAAATCGACGACATGAAAAAATCGACTGCCGATTTCACGAAGATAATTGACGAGAGAAGTAAGCCTAAAGAAAAGCAATTCTCAGTAGCTTCGGAAAAATACGTGATAATGAAAGATAGATTTTACCTCGTGGCAAAAAGGCTTAGAAAAGCCGTAATCACAGGCGAACCTGTTCTCATAAGACATCACGCAGATGCTGATGGAATATCAGCGGGTCTGGCAATTGAAAGCGCGATTAATTCTCTCATGCTTGAGTACGGAATAAATCCGGCATATAATCTCTACAGAAATCCGAGCAAGGCTCCTTTCTACGAGACGACTGATATGCTAAAAGATTTGTCTTTGTCAAAGAGACTTACAAATGAGTACGGCCAAAAAAAGCCTCTCATAGTGATAATTGATAACGGATCAACTCACGAAGATCACTTCGCTCTCAAGATGATGAAAGCGCTTGACTTTGAAATAGTTGTGATAGATCACCATAACCATGGCGAAATAGTAAACGGAAAAACTTCTGTTTGCGATTTTCTCTCAGCGCACATAAATCCGTACATCTTCGGCTTTGACAGCAAGATATGCGCGGCAATGTTGTCCTACGAAATTGCACGACTTGTGCATGATAGTTTCGAGAACAAATTGATTCCAGCGCTCGCCGGAATAAGCGATCGATGCGAAGGAACAGAACTTGAACAATACATCCACAACAGCGGAAAGACAATTGAAGAGTTGAAACAAATGGGGGTAGCGATAGATTTCGCCTCATACAACTTAAGATTCGACGCCGGTGACGGAGTATACGACGAGTTTTTCACAAACAAGGAAGTATTGAACTTAATTTCCGAAGAAGCCGCAAAAGGAATGGAGATACAGCTTCAAAGCACCATGCCTTATGTGAAGACCCAGGAAATAAACAACGTGATCTTCTCTTACATTGATCTTGAAAAGTACACGGTGAGATTCAAGTATCCTCCTGCAGGAAAAGTTTGCGGAATGGTTCATGACGAGATATCTGAAGGAAAGGATCACCACGCGGTAATAACGCTCGGAATGCTTTCTGACATGATAATCCTAAGAGCCACAAAGCCTGTTCTTCCGGTTGCAACAATACTTGCCAACTTGAAGGCAAAAATGCCTGAAGCAAATGTTGAAGGTGGCGGACACGAATGCGCAGGAACAATAAAGTTTGTAAGCGCGCACTCGGACAAGATCCTTGAAGCGATAAAAGAAATGGTAAGAAATCTTCCTGTTTCTACTTCAGAATAATTAGGGAATATTTGGGGGGCTCACCCTAACGGGGTGCCTCCAGTAACTCCTTCTGGCGAAGAAAGGCTTGTAGGAACTTTGCCTTCTTTTACTAACATTTCGCTTTCCCAAGTTCTAGCCATCGCGATGCCTAAATTGTAAAGGCTTCTTTTCATTTTATTGTCCTGATTGTTAAATGATCTTGAAAGGCTCTCAATGTCGCGCTCGCTTGTTCGCTTTACTAATAGCTCAAGCGCAGCTTTGTTTGTTAGGAATTTTTTTGTCTTAATATCAATCATGCTCCAAGGGTTTTTAGGGTAACTGCCCTGGATTTTCCCGTAAGGCTTAATGCCAGCATTTTTTAGCGCACCTACAGAGTATGCTCTCATTAGTATTTTTCTTGACAGTCCTTCAGGCTCAAGCTTTGCTATTAAGGATGGGTTTTTTTTCAAAAATCTTAACCAATGCCCTTGTTCCATTACAAGCGGTTTTTTTCCGCTTTTAAAGTATCCTTTGATTCTTATTGAGCTTTCATCCATAAAGTTTCCCGCTTCGTTTCGCAATAATTTTGTTGTTCCAAGCATTCCTTCATAAGCCACATTGTAAAGATTTGTTTTTCCAGTTTTTTCTCCGCCAACTGATTTCATTACAGAACTTATTGCGTCAAAAGTCTTTCCAGTGGCTGCATGATCGACCACCCACACATTATTCTCTCCGCGCCACATCTTCCTTAATTGTTTTTCTATTAGGGAAGTGTCCTGTTCGAGTTCGGACCCAAACGATTTTGTTGTGACAATTGTAAGTGCGCGTGCTTGAGGGGCTATTACTCGCAGTATTCCTTTTATGTAATGATACTTTGCTTCTGAACTGGCGAGAGGGAAAATTAAGAGGGTTCCTCTCCCATCCCCCGGAATCATTCTTCGTATTTCGGTTACTGAGTGTATGAAAGAACTTGGGTTTTTTAGATCTGCAATAGAGGTCCAATATTTTATTCTAGTGACATATCCATAATCTCCTTTTTTTACATCGCGCAAATTGTCCTTATACCACTTTCTTGCTTCCTTTTCTTTTGTCGCTGTTTTTTCTAAGGGTCGTTCGCGTATAGCCATTCTGGCCTGATCAACATAGTGCATTTGAGGCGTGTTATGGTAAACGCTTTGAAGCGCCTGGAAAAGCGAGGCTTTTGATCTTTTTTCAAAATCAAGGATGTTGTTAGGCTCCTTCATGGATCGTTTCCTTGCTGGAAAATAGGGGTTTGCAGAGAACACTTGTCTCTGGTTCTTGGATCTGAGCAGGGCTTCTGTTATTTTTCTGTCTATTGGGTTTGGCATATATACACTTTTTTTCTATTCTATAAAAGGCTATTGGGCGAGGCTTCTTTGGCTCCACCCTAACGATTAAATACACAAAAACTCTTTCTTATTCATGAAATCCAAAGAAGAATCGCACATGAATGCGCTCGACAAGAAGATATTTTTTGCCATTAAAGTTTGGCTCATGGCTGTGTTCCAGGGTACTGCGATGACTGTCGCTGTCTTTGTGCTTGGTAAGATCGACGCAATCCAGTTCATGATTTTAGGTTCTATATTTTTTATAGTGTCGCTAGTCCTAGGCAGATTCTTTGACAAGCCGATAAATGCTATTGCCCTGATGATAACAAAGAAGCTTAACAACCACCCCAAAATCAAGGGACTTATCCTAAAGGGAATTTGAACAAAACCTAAAATCAGGGTTTCTTCTTTTCGAGCATGTCTTTCTTCAGCGCGGCTATTTGGTCTCTTAATGCGATTGCAAGCTCAAAGTCAAGTCGTTCTGCTGCAGCGCGCATCTCTAGTTCCATACTCATCACAAGCTTCTCTTTCTCTTTGAAAGGAATGTGCTTTGTGTCTCTGAGAATGTGTTTTTGTTCCTCAATATCTTTCTTAATAGTTTTAGGGGTAATCTTATGCAGTTTGTTGTAATCCAGCTGTATTTTTCTTCTTCTATTGGTCTCATCAATAGCCTTCTTCATTGATTCGGTGTGCCTGTCTGCGTAAAGTATTACTTTGGCTTGGGAGTTTCTCGCGCCTCTTCCGATTATTTGTATGAGGCTCTGCTGGTCGCGCAAGAATCCTTCCTTATCCGCATCAAATATTGCTACAAGTCCCAGTTCGGGAATATCAATCCCTTCTCTTAGGAGATTAATTCCTACAAGTACATCAAATTTCCCTACTCTGAGCTGGCGAAGTATCTCAGTCCTGTCGAGAGTCTTTATCTCGGAGTGCAGGTATCTTGACTTGATTCCTTTTGACGCAAAAAAATCAGCCATCTCTTCCGCGAGCTTTTTTGTGAGCGCAGTAATGAGAACCCTATCCCCTCTTTTTATCACAATATCAATTTCTTTTTGTACATCTTCCATCTGTCCTTTCGTGGATCTGACTTCAATGATTGGATCCACTAGTCCTGTTGGTCTGATTATTTGCTCTACCAAGTTCTTTGAGTTCGCTCTCTCGTACTTTGCGGGAGTTGCGCTTACAAATATCACTTGCTGTTTTTTCATGTACTCTTCAAATTCGTTGAACTTCAGCGGCCGATTGTCTAGCGCACTAGGGAGGCGAAAACCATAATCAACAAGCGTTTGCTTTCTTTGCCTGTCTCCGTTATACATTCCGTTGAGTTGAGGGATGCTTTGGTGCGATTCATCAATTACAATTAAAAAGTCGTCTCCAAAATAATCAAGCAAACAGTATGGCTTGCTTCCTTCTGGTCTTCCTTCAAAGTGGCGCGAATAATTTTCTATTCCCTTGCAAAAGCCAAGGGTTTGCATGAGCTCAAGATCATAATTGGTCCTCTGTTTCAATCTGTGTGATTCGACAACCCCCAGTTTTGGCAATCTGTCAGCTAGTTCTTTCTTTATTTCTTCAATAGCTTTTTTCATTTCGTTTTCGGGGGTAACAAAGTGTCGCGCAGGGAATAGATGATAATGCTTGAGGCGCTGTTCAACCGCTCCGGTGACCTTGTCAAGCACGCTTATCCTTTCCACCTTGCTTGCATCAAACTCAATTCTTACAATGCTTCTTTCGTTTCCGGGGATTACGTCAAGCGTGTCCCCCTTTACTCTAAATCTTCCACTCATTAGTTCAAGATCGTTTCTTTCATATTGCGCATCAAGAAGTCTGTGCATCAAGTCCTGCCTTGAGAGCTTCATTCCTTCTTCAAGTTCAAATCCCATCCCCAAATAATTCTTTGGATTTCCGAGACCGTAGATGCAGGAGACTGAGGCGATAACAATTACGTCTTTGCGGCTCATGAGTGAAGTGGTGGCGGAGAGTCTCATTCTTTCGATATATTCATTTATCTGCGAATCTTTTTCGATGTACTGGTCAGTTGATGGAATGTACGACTCTGGTTGGTAATAATCATAGAACGAAACGAAGTACTCTACTTTGTTGTTTGGAAAGAATGTTTTGAATTCGTTGTATAATTGTGCTGCGAGCGTTTTGTTGTGTGCAAGAACAAGCGTGGGTTTTTGCACGTTCTGTATAACGTTTGCAATAGTGAAAGTTTTGCCTGAGCCTGTTACTCCTAAGAGGGTTTGGTAAGTGCCTTTTCCGTTCATTCCTTTTGTAAGGCTAGCTATCGCTTGAGGCTGCGAGCCTGCGGGCTTAAATGGCGCGACAATTTTGAACTTGTGTTCCACGGAGGGTTCTTTCTTTGCCATAAAGAATAACTTAAATGAGAGATTTAAACGGCTTTCCCTTGTTCTTTGCCAACTGGGTCATTTCCTAATTTCTTTCTTTCGTAGAAGCCTCTGGTAGCTTATTGCGAAGCGGTGCGCTTCGTCCCTTATCGCCTGGAGTAGCTGGAGACCCTTGTTCTTTCTGTCAAGTCTTATAGGCGCAGCCTTTTGCGGAGTGTATATCTCTTCGAATTGTTTTGCAAGAGAGATAACGGGCGTGTTTTGTTTCATCGCCCTTAGTGCCCTTATCGCTACGCCGAGTTGTGTCGGTCCGCCATCAATTACTATAAGATCTGGTTTCTTCATTTTAGTTGAAAGGGAACCGGAATATCTTCTAGTTACAACCTCCTTCATTGCAGCTAAGTCATCAGAGTGAGTTGGCGCGTTTATCTTGAATTTTCTATAATTCGCTTTATCTGGGAAACCATCAGTGAAAGTGACCATCGAAGCCACTGTGTTAGTTCCGCTTAAGTGGGAAATATCAAAGCACTCAATCGTTCTTGGGGCCTTCTCCATTCCAAGCGCGGTAGCGAGCGCTTCTGTTCTTTCTTTCCCGGCAAAGAAAGTTGCCGTGATGTTTTTTGTGACAAAATCCAAAAGATCTCTTTTTTCTCCTTGCTTTGGCACTATAAGCTTCACTTTCTTTCCCGCTTTTTTCTCTAAGAACTCGCTAAGCGCGGGGTTCACTTCTATTGGGAGAATTATTTCATCAGGTATTGTTGCGGTGTCATAGAATCTTGCCAAAAATTCGTCTAGGAATTCCTCCTGCTCTGGAAAGATAAACTCCTGCTTGTCTTCTACAACTCCTTTTCGTACGTTGAATAGGAGTAAGTGCACCTCTTCGCCAGAGATAGTGTAGTTGATTATGTGCGCATCAATCGTTTTTGTGAATTCCACCCTCTGTTTTTCTTTAAGTGTTTCTAATGCAGCAATTTGATTTCTAAGAGTGATTGCGTACTCGTAGTTACTTTTGTCAGAGTTTTCTTTCATTGATGTTTCAAGTTCGCTTATGAGTTCCTCAGTGTTCCCTTTGAGTATCTTTTTTACTTGCATAACGCGCTTGTTGTATTCGTCCTTGTTCGCGATCATTAGTTTTCTCAATTGAGGAGAAGGTTTTTTTGTGAGCACCTTGAAATTCCTGCTGACGCAATCCATTATTGTCTTTCTTATCGCCCCGCTCACAAAAGGTCCGAAATATTCTCCTTTCTCGTTTCGAAGTCGTGCGACCTCAAGCCAAGGGAGATCATCTTCGCTAACCCTTATGTAAGCATATCTGCGCGAATCTTTGAGATCAAGGTTATAGTGCGGGTAGTATTTTTTTATGAGATTATTTTCAAGCAAAAACGCTTCAGCTTCAGTTGCAGTGAGAACAAAATCTATGCTTTTAATGTGCGAAACAAGCATTTGTGTTTTTGGGTCATGGTCCAAGCGAAACCCTTGGTTTTGCGGGACCCGTAAAGCGTCGCTACGCTTTACTCGGTCTTTTTTTTGGAAATAGTTTGATACTCTTTTCTTTAGGTTCTTGGCCTTGCCTACATAGAGCACTGTTCTGTCCTTATCAAGGAACATGTAGCATCCGGGACTACTAGGAAGAAAGCTTATTTCGCTTGGTTTTATCATGAAGAATTAATAGTGGGTTTTTGTTAAATAGCTTGCCTTGTACAAAAAAATCGGGTTAAGCGTTTATTTGAGGAGTTTTTTCTCCATTTCTCTAAAAAGCATTTCGTGTTTTTTGCTGTCTTCTATGAGTTTTTTGAATGCGAACATGATTTCTTTGTCTTTCTTCATCCACTTTGGCGCTTTTGTGGAGAGAAATTCTGTGTACTCTATCTCTACTTTTATTTCAAGTCCTGTGTCTTCTTCCATAACCTCTATGGTGTTCATTTTCTCGCCTCCACTTTTTCTATTATTCTCTGTACAATAGCTGCGTGGATTTTTTCGTCTCTTGAGATTTTTAGAAGAAGTTCTTTGGCTTCTCCATTTGCTCTTTCAGCTTGATCCTCGTAAAGGTTCATTAGGTCGAGCTCGAATTGCTTTGCGCTCTCTAGGAACTTTAGGATATCTTTTTTTGAGGTTTCCATTGGATAGAATATGCTTTTCTTATATTTAAGAGTGCGCCGCTTTATCTGGCTGTCCGGCTATTTTTTGAGCACCGGGGCGATGAACTTGCCCGTGTAGCTCTCTTTTACTTTCGCAACTTCTTCAGGTGTTCCTTGGGCGATTATTTGTCCGCCGCCTTCTCCACCTTCGGGCCCGAGGTCGATGATATGATCCGCGCATTTTATTACTTCCAAATTGTGCTCGATTACAACGACAGTGTTCCCCTTATCCACTAGTACTTGGAGGACATCAAGGAGTTTCTTGATATCGTGGAAATGAAGACCTGTTGTTGGTTCGTCAAGTAAGTATAGGGTGTTTCCTGTGCCTCTTTTTGCAAGCTCTTTAGTGAGTTTCACTCTCTGTGCTTCTCCTCCTGAAAGGGTAGTGGCGCTTTGACCGAGTTTTATGTAACCTAATCCAACAGAGTTAAGGGTTCCAAGTTTTGTTCTGATATTTGGTATTGCCTCGAAGTGCTTTGTCGCTTCTTCAACACTCATGCTCAGTATGTCTGCAATATTTTTTCCGTTGTAAGTAACAGTAAGAGTTTCTTCATTGTATCTTTTTCCCTTGCATTCTTCGCATTCAACATAAACATCTGGCAAAAAATTCATTTCTATTTTTATTGTTCCGTCTCCTTGGCATTTTTCGCATCTTCCTCCGGGGAGGTTGAAGGAGAATCTTCCCTGATCATATCCTCTCATCTGTGCTTCTTTAGTTGAAGCGAATAATCCTCTTATTTCGTCAAATACTTTTATGTAAGTAGCAGGGTTTGATCTAGGGGTTCTCCCAATTGGCGATTGGTCAATAACTACGACTTTGTCTATTGTTCCTTCGATATCAATTCCGGCGTGTTTTCCCACTTGTATGTTTGCGGTTGAGAGCTCAAGTTTTTTCACCAGGCCCTTGTTGATTATTTCATCAAGGAGAGTAGATTTTCCTGAACCGCTCACTCCTGTTAGGCAAGTGAATACTCCAAGCGGCAGAGTGATGTCAATATTCTTGAGGTTGTGTTCCGAGCAACCTCTGAATGTTATTGAGCCTTCTGAGGTTCTTCTTGTTTTTGGTATTGGGATGCTTATTTTTCCGGCCAAGTATTGTCCTGTAAGCGATTCCTTATTTTTTTCTATCTCTTCAGGTGTTCCAACAGCAACAACTTTTCCGCCGTGGATTCCCGCGCCAGGGCCCATGTCAACAACATAGTCCGCTCTTCGTATGGTGTCCTCATCGTGTTCTACAACTATAAGTGTATTTCCAATATCCCTGAGTTTGTGTAATGTTTCGATAAGTTTGTTGTTGTCGCGCTGGTGCAAGCCGATCGATGGTTCGTCAAGGATGTAAAGGACCCCCATTAGGTTTGATCCTATTTGTGTCGCAAGTCTTATACGCTGTGCTTCTCCGCCTGAAAGGGTGCCGGCCTGTCTTGAAAGAGAGAGATATCCTAAGCCCACATTGTGGAGAAATTTTAGTCTTGAAATGATTTCTTTTAGTATAAGTTTTGCTATTTCTCTTTCCTTGTCCGTGAGCTTTATTTCTTCGAAAAACTCAAGTGCCTTTGATACGGAGAATTCTGTTATGGTAATTATTGACATCCCTGATACTTTTACTGCGAGCACTTTGTCCTTGAGCCTTCTTCCCCTGCAACTTGGGCATTCGCTTGACCTCATGTACTTTTGTAAATCTTCTTTTCTCCACTCTGATTCTGTTTGCTTATACAATCTGTCTGACTGTGGCACAAGTCCTTCCCAGCCTTCATCAAAATTCATTGAAGCGCCGCTGGACCAGTGCCCGTGTATCGGCTTTGCATCGCCAAACAGCAGGATTTCGTATTGTTTTTTTGAGAATTTTTCTATTGGGGTGAATAAATCAAACCCGTGCATTTTTCCGACTGTTTGGAGCTGTTGGCTTCTCCATGAGAGATCCATCTTTCCGTAAATATCTATCGCGCCGTCAATGATGCTTTTTGTTTTATCGGGGATTATCAAATCAGGGTCGAATTCTATTTTTACTCCGAGTCCCTTGCACTCTTCGCAAGCTCCAAATGGCGAGTTGAAGGAAAACATTCTAGGCTGGAGTTCCTCAAAGCTCATTCCGCATACTGGGCACATGAGAGCTGAAGAGAAAGTGTGTTCCTTATCCTTTGAGTCAAGGACAATCAAGAGTCCGTCTCCTCTTTTTAGCGCACTTTCAACGGCTTCAGTAAGTCTTGTCTTTTCTTTTGCACTAATCCTGTCAACTATCGCTTCGATGTCGTGCATCTGGTACTTTGAAAGAGTCATCTTTTCATCGGTGCGGATGATTTTTTTATCCACCCTTACTTTTGAGTAGCCTTCTTTTCCAAGATCGAGTATCAATTGTTCGTAAGTCCCTTTCTTCTGCCGAATTATTGGAGCGAGTATTGTTATTTCTCCACTGAATTTTTCCCTTATTCTTTTGGATATTTGCTGTGCTGTTTGTGACTCTATCCTTACTCCGTGTATTGGGCACTGGGGTATTCCTACTCTTGCGAACAAGAGCCTTAAATAATCATAAATTTCTGTAACA
>JBBSVX010000009.1:0-2827 GCA_038046585.1 archaeon | reverse complement strand
ACCTGCTTTACTTCAAACCCCTTATATTTGAGATATCTTTTTAGGAGGTCTTCCCAAGTGTAGCATTTGAGGTTTCCTATGTGGGCATAATTGTAAATGGTCGGTCCGCAAGTGTACATTCCAACAAAGCCTTGCTTTATGGGCTTAAATTCTTCCATTTTGTTTCCGAGTGAATTGTAGAACCTTAGCATATCAAAACCTTTTTTCAAATAGTTAATTAATCCGACGCTTTGCCCACATAACCTTAGTCGCCCATTATGATTCGGTATTCTTCAGATGCCTCTTTTATTAGTCTGAGCTCTTCTCTTGTAATCCTTTTTCCTTGGGCAAGCTTTGAAAGGGCTTTTCTTGCGGGAGCTTCTAAAGTGTGAATGACAAATGTTTTGTTGTTAAGTATTCTTGTTGCGCGGGCTCTTAGTTCTTGTGCGAACTGTTTTACTGTCTTTCTGGAGTTGATATAATTCGTTATTTTCTGCAGTTCTTGTCTCTCTTTTTCGGCCTTTTCTTGTACTTCGCTGAGTTTTGTGCCAAGTCTTTTTTCTTCTTTGCGGAATTCCTCTGCTTGCTCAAGATATTCCTTTCCTTCGCCTGTCATTGCGAGGCTTCTGGCTTGCTGTTCATTGTGAGCGGCATTGTTTCTGGCCACGGTAAGACTGTTATTTATTGAGTTAAAATGATTTTGGAGCGTTGTCAATTCTTGTTTCTTCTGAAGAAGCTGATTGGGAGTATAAATCACTTTTTTTGGCATAATAAACCCGGGCAGGATGGGTGTCTTTCTTTCCGTTAGTTTTCGTTTTGTTAATCTTGGCATAAAAAATATTATGCTTTGAAGGATAATAAGGTTTTGCCTGTGCTTGCGCTGGGCGAGAGTAGATTTTTGACCGTTCTGGGGTCAAGGATAAGCTCTTTTTAAGGCGGACGTCATTACTCGAACAAAATGAGTTTTATTCACTCATTTTGTGACGTGAAAAATCCAGTGGATTTTTCACTCGCCGTCGTCGGAGTCTGCATCGTCAGAAGACTCTTCGTCTTCATCTTCTGTCTCTTCCATCTCGAGTTCTTTTGTCTCCATTAGCCTTAGTTTGCCTTTCTTGTCGGCAACTATGGTGTACTCGAGGTTGCACTCCGGGCAATTCAATGCGTCGCCTTCTTCAAGCTCGTCAATCTTAGCATCGAACGAAACTTTGCAGTCGGCGCATGTCTTCTTCATAAACATACTTCCTTACTCTCAGGTTTAAAAATCTTACTAATATATACGAAAAACGGAGTATCTTATACATAATATATAATTAATTTATTTTAGAACTTGTTAAATGAGTATTTTAGAGCCTTTTGGGGCATTTGAGTGGTTTTATACAATTGCCCAAAGGAAGGGGGATATTATTGCATAGATGAGTCCGTTTAGGATCATCATTAGAACCCAGACAACCGCTGCCTTTGAGTTATCTGCGTCAAGAGTCACTTTCACAAGGGTAAATGATGCATTAACAAACGCTACAAAAAGAGCTATTATTGCAATAACAAATAGTCCGAAAAATATGAAGTTGAAAGGAAGGTGGATCACGATAAAGATTATTGAGAATAATGCTACAAACGCGAAGTATAATTGGAGTGTCCAAAGTTTTCCAGCTGCGGAAGCAATCTCGTCAAAACTTCTTTCTCTGAAGCTTTTCTTCTTTTTCTTGAACATGAATTCAAAGAGCCATAATACTCCACTGAAAACGAACCACTGTACTGTTGTAGCCAAAAGTGCTGCAACAAGAGCCATTACATTCTGTGTAAGTATTAGTCCAACTATTCCAAAAACTAGTCCTGAAATTAAAACAATCTTGAGCGCATCGGCCATTTTTGGCTCATCCATCACTTCTTCGAATACCTCTTTAGGATTAAGAACTACGTTCGCCATGCCAAAAATACGACTTTCAGGTATTTAAAACTAATCATCACCAACTTTTAGTGCCTAGTCGGGCAATAAGGGCAATAAGAAAAAAATTGGGCTCATAGTATAACGGTAGCACGTATCCATGGCATGGATAAGATCCGGGTTCGATTCCCGGTGAGTCCAGTATTTAATTCAAATTTCTTAAAGAACTGGGCGCCTAATCAGATTCTTTTCTGCATTAGATAATTATCCGTGAACTTTCCTTTTACAAAGGAAGCTCCTTTTAGCATTCCATAACTAGTGAATCCGGCTTTCTTGTAAAGACTGATTGCGGCCTTGTTTTTTCTATCTACTGAAAGTATCACGAGGTTTATTTTGTCAGGAACATTTTTTAGAGTAAATTTTACTAGTCCTAAGCCGAGCCCTTTTTTTCTATGTCCTGGATGAACTATAAGCGAAGTCATTTCTGCTCTGTGTTTATGAATTCCCTTTCCAATCATTACCTTCATGTGAGCAATTATTTTGCCATCGGCCTTGGCTACAAATCTTAAGTCCTCGCCTTTGAGAGTTTTCTTTATCTTTTTGAGAACTGATATTCTTTTCCAATGCGGAAAGAGTGCATGAAGTTCGTTTACAGTGTTAAGACTGCTTTCATTAAGATTGCTGAAGTCTAGTTCTTTCTTTTGCATTTTTAGAATCCCTCACTCTAAAGCTTGTGTGTGATTTTGCCACATCTATAAGAAAATTATCGTGGATTACATCCCTTCCGATGAGAACCGAGTAGGGCATTCCTTCTCGATCTTCAATATTCACGCCAGTGTGAATTCTTTTTCCCTTAACAATTATAACTGCCTCTGCTATTGCCCTTCTGGTGTACCCATTTGGCGCTGAAGAATTCTTTATTTTCACGCTTGAAATAATCGGCCCGATGCCAGCTTTCGCAGC
>JBBSVX010000008.1:0-8314 GCA_038046585.1 archaeon | reverse complement strand
GATCCCTTTGGAACAATGAGTAGTGCTTTTGCAGTGTAAACTCCCTGAGAAACTGTTCTTGAATCAGTTTGTGCGGCAAGTGTTGCGCTGCCTGAATTGATTCCAAGCATCTTTGCCTGTAATTTTCCTGTTCCTCTTTCCATTACAATGTCTCTTTCAACAATCGAGCCTTCGGAAGGGTAGGATGTTGCAGTATAATATTTCAAGAATCCGCTTGATTCAACGGTGAAATATACTCTCTTGTCAGCCCTGACATCAAATGATGCGATTCCTTCGTTATCAGTAGTTTTTTGTTCTTCGTTAGTTCCCGTGTAATAGTTTACTACTTTTACTGTAGCCCCTTTGAGTACATTTCTTTCAGGATCAAGCACTTTGAGCTTGTAAGTTCCTTTGCCTATTGTCAATTTTACTTCAAGAGTGTTTTGTCTTCTTGGCAATACTTGCTGTGAAGTCGAAGTAACTCCTGGGAATCCTTCTTTCACTGCTAAAGCGTAATATGTTCCAAGTTCGAGATTATAGAATTCTGCCTTTCCATCCGAGCCAGTAGTCTTTTCGCCAACAATAGTGTCATCCATTTTTTTTAGCGAAACTTTGACATTGTCTATCGGCTTATTTTCTGCGTCAAGAACGCTTACTAACATTGACTGGGAGTTATCTGCAGTTGCTCTTACAAGGTAAAAGTCAACTATCGGGTTGCCTTCTGCTAAAACATCCTTTGAATTCCCTATTATATATTCTGGGTGTTCCGCGCTGATTTTGTATGCTGTTCCTTGCGAAGTAGCAAATTCAATTTGTCCCGTTTCTTTTGTCATATCAGTCTTTATTACTGACAAGTTGCTTGCAAGAAGCAGTTTTACTTCAGCTCCCGAAATAGGTTTTCCTGTGTCAGGATCTTTTACATTCACAGTGATTTTTGAAGTGGTGGCTTTACTTAGTGAAATGTTGAATGTGATTGTGCTGTCTTTTTGCAGAGTCTTAGTTTCTCCAAGCGCTTTTCCGTCGTATGGTTCAAATCTTCCTTGGGCATCAGAAACCGTGGCGTAGTATTTTTTTGTAGGCATGTCGTTAAACACAACTGTTCCGGATTCGCTTACAAGTGTTCTTACGGGCAATCCGTCTTCTGAAGTCATTGTTACTCTTATCCCCGCAGGGATTGCATCGGTTGAATCTGAAACCGAAAGATTAACTGTTATTGCTCCTATTTCAGTAGGTATTTCCTGTACAATTACTTCGCTTACTCCTGAGAATGAAGCCCTGTTGTTTACAATGCTGAATCCGGATACCGAATCAACAACAATTTCAGTGCATGTCGAGTCAAGCTCGGCTTCGAAAGTTCCGTTAGTATAAGTGGCTGTTTTTATTTCGCTAGTTCCTGCACAGTAATATCTTACAGTTCCTGTTCCGCTTACAAGAGTGCCTGATGCGGTCTTAAGTGAAACCGCTTTTTTGATTGAAACATCTTCTAAAGATAAAGTTACTTTTTCATCGTCGCCTGGGGAAACGTCTTCCAAGATTAGTTCAGCATATCCTGTTTTATTTATTTTTACTGTGTAATCTTCGTTTGGAAGATAGAAACTAATTTTTCCTAAGGCATCAGTGTCCTTGGTTTCTTTTAATTCTTCTCCGAGATAAACGCTGACAGTTGCTCCTGAGATTGGTGTATCTGTTAGGTCAAGTGCGGTTATAGTGACTGTCCCGCCTGATGAGTAAAATAAGAAACCTAAAATCAAAAGTACTAATAGAACAACTACTGCGATTGCAACCGGAAAAGTAGGGATATTTTTTTCTTCTATTTTATCTACAATATCTCCAAAAATTGGTAATTTTTCTGATACTTTGTCGACGAAAGCATACCATTTGTCTTCAAGGTTAAAATAGACATCTTTTAAGGTATCAACCACACCCATCGAAAACCACTTAGTAACTGTAATACTATTACTTTCTCCTATTTATTAATCTAACTAATTGCCTTAAAGTCTTGGTTATTTGAAGTTTCTTTTGTTATCCTTAGCTTGAGGGGCTGCATGATCCTGTTCCGCTCGCGCTTGATGAACATTCTCCACTTCCATCAGCGTCTTTAGTAAAATCACTGTCGGTTATTCTTATCTTGTAATAGTTTCCAGTGCTTTCTTTTGTATTAACCAGGTAAAGCGGGTCAGTATCCTTATACACAACATCCGCATCAACCCCTGTTATTTGCTGGCAGTAAAGGTATGCTGCTCCGCTTGTTACTCCTCCATGAATAAGCCTGTTTCTTACTCCTACGGTGGGTGCGCTCATATCAAAAAAGGGGCATCCGTTTAGTGTAACAATATCATCGTATGTTCCACGTTCAAGTGCGATTAAGCCATCAGTATTGCTTCTGCTACGTATCTGGAAAGTATCTGAAGAACTTTCTATGCGACTGGCCTCTTCGCAAATAGTGTCTCTTAAATAAGCATTCAGAGCAGTTTTTCCGGCAAGCGATCCTCCCGGATTATAGGTTGATATTCCAAGTGCGTCGGGTTTTGGGTCAAGAGTCACTCCCGTGTTTCCAGTATCATTTGAAGGGCACTGGTGATCCCACGATCCGGCCCTATCTCCTCTTGTAGGGCTGGTTCTTGGGCCGCAAGAATCACAAAAACCGAGTCTTAGTTCTTCGACGTCATTATGGGCGTTATCCATCGCTTCTGCCTGATAAGTGGCTTCAGAAAGCGCCCTAAAAAAACGCAATGGGATATATACTTTTAGTTTTGTTTTTGGAAGAATTGCAATCTTGAGCTCTTCTCCAGAGATGAGGTCTTTCACGATGATTCTTGGGAGTGCTTCATAATATTCGTCGCTTATCTTGTCTAAGGGGATATTAAAGTAAAATGTTCCTACGTCGCAATTTTCTCTCCCTTCGCATCCAACAACCTCCAGGAATTTCTCATCCTCTTTTTCAAGAGCTTGAGAGAGAGCCATTCTCATGGCTTCCTTTTCTTTTGAGCTTCTTCCGCTAAGATCAATATTGTATCTTCCGTATGATCGCGACTTGAAATTGTCGATTGTCTTATCAGAAATATATTTGATTGCCGATTTGAATTTTCCGCCCGCAGCCGCGTCCGTGCTTGTGTTGCAGGTAAGGAGGATTACGCATTCAAAATTGTTTTTTATGCTTTCCCAGTCGTCATAATTTTTGGTGGTAATTACACTTATCCCTCCTTCCTCATCAAGTTCATCCGAATCATAAGTCAGCCACGTTTCAAGTTCTTGCCTGAAAGTATAATTGAAAGTTTGAAGCGCATCGGCTCTTGCAAGATTTGCCGCATCGCTTAACTGGTAATTTGAGAACATGCTGTAAAGCTGTGCGCTCATCCTGTCTTCGGTTGTTATGAGTGTATTAACAAGAACAATTCCGGCTGCAAGTAAAGCCGCGGCAACAAGCGCGGTGAACATGTTGAATCCTCGTTCGGAAATCAATTTGGGAAAAGGACTTTTCATCTAGTTAGTAGAAGGTTTCGCTTATTAAAAAAGGTTTTGTTTGGGGGATGGGAAAAAAAGGTTTTTACTATTTCGCCAAGTTGTCCCATTCGCCAAAGATTGTGATGAAATCATTCGCTTTGAAATCGTTTCCGATAACTTTCTTTGCAATCGCTTCGCTCATTTTGCCGTTGTTCTTGCTCATTTCGTCAAGCATTAGGAGGATCTTGTCCTTGTAGTAAGTGTTCTTCGCAGGTTCATTTGCTTCGTTTGTAACTTTTGTAGCATCCCAATCAGCCACTACTAGTGCCCCAACAAGGCTCTCTCTTGCCTTTATTTGGTTCTTTACAAGTGCTCCGCCGTCCTTAAGGTCCTTATTGCTTTTGCTCTTGTCGGAAGCGTAATTATATATTATTGACTGGGTGCTTGCGCTTTGCACTCTTTTCATGACTTCTTTTAGTAGTTCCGGATTGCCCGAGTAATAATCTGTCTTTCCAAGATTGATTCTCAAATCATTTAGGTTGGATGTTGTCGCAAGCATTGAGAGGGTTCTTTCTTCAGGGTTCTTCTGCGACAATTTTTCGTTCCACTTCAACCAAGTGCCCTTTACTCCTTTAGTGTTCTGGTTCATTGCGATTATCATCGCGTTTGTTTCCTCTTCGGTGTCAATATCAGTCATTGTAGGATCAAATTTTCCATTCGATTCGTCAAGCGCAAGTGTCATCTTGTAAGTGTGGTTCTTTGTAAGGGTGACATCCTTGAATGTCGTGCTGTTAGATTCCGCTTTCTTGACATCCACGCCGTACTTGTAATCGTATGCGTAAACCCCTGCCATGTTTGCTATTGTTCCGCAAGCAAGTCCTCTTCCAAGTTCGGCATAAAATCTTGGGCTCTTAAAAAGATCTTTTATTTTGGTTAATGATCCCCTGTTTTTTACTACATCATCTATTTTGTCGCCTGTTTTTTTTGCTTCCTTGATTATTTCATCATTGAGCGCTTTGCCGATTACCCCATCAATGCTGTCATTAGGAAGTTTTGTAAGATAAGCATACGTCGGGTCTGCAAGCGCATTCTTTGTTGCATTTTCAAGTCTTATTGTAATTGCGTTCTTGCTTGGGTTAGCTAGTTGTGTTACTCCAGCTCCGCCCATTATTTCATCTGTGATTTTTGTTACAAGGGCTCTCTTTTCAGGAGCGCCAAGCGGAACCTTTCCTTTTGTAATGTCATTTACCCAGCTTTCGGCGAGAGTTTCAACATCCGGTCTAAGTGCGGGTCTTGGAACTTTTATTGTTTTTGCTATTGGAGGTCCTGCTGGATTTGCAGGGTTAGGGGAGTATGTTGTCACATCATCATATTGTACTAATGAATCTGCAAGCGATTCAACTTTTCTTGTCGAGCTTTCTAAAATACTTGTCAGCGGATCTGCGCTTGCAATTGCATTTGCTATCGCTGTCTGGCTTGTATTGACTTTTGTCAATAGAACAGATCCTTGGGCCGAAGTTGGTTTTACCCCGGGTGATGTTGCTGTGGCTGTGAGATCTTCAAGCATTGAAGTCCCTGTTGTGCCTGATGCGGGAGAAGTCAAAAATTCCATTAGTCCTTTGCTTTTCAGTACAGATGCATCAGCATCCTGAACAGCTTTGATCATTAAGTCTCCTTTTATTGTTGCATAATCATATGCGATAATTTGTCCTGTGGTTCTCTTAAGTCCGGCCTTGTAAGTTGCTTGTAAACTTTCCTTGTATTGTTCTGCTGCATAAGCTCCGTATTTCTTTGCAGCGGCTTCTACTTTTGCAGCAATTGCGGGGTCCGTTCCTGCATTAGGTATGGTATCGGTGAGCACTTTCTTTGCCGCTTTCTCGTAAGTTTCTTTCATTTGGTCGGTGCTCCACTGTATGTTTCCGTTATTGAGAGAATTATACAATCTTCCTGACGCAATTACTCCTCTTGTAGCAAGTCCCACTCCGCTTCCAAGTGCAGAAGTCTTAGTGTATGATGGCATCCAACTATTCATCTTGTCTTCCGGCGAAGTCGTAGTTCCCATCACTCTATTTACTACGTTTTTTGTGAACCAATTCTTTGCGGTTTCTAAAACTCCGGGCAGATCCCCTTCGCTTGATACTGCGAAAGTTGCGGGTATTCCGCAATCAAAGAGTGCGCTGAGTGCGCCTGTTGCAACTCCAGTTGCACCTGTCATCAAATTGCATGCTGATGTGGCTATTATGCAAGTTGTCAAATAACTATACATTGCGCTCTTTCTGGCTTCGGCGAAAACATTCTGTGTCTTTTCTGACATGTCATATCCTTTCCCTTCAAGTTGCACTACTCCATCAGGCGCAAGTCCAAGGTCGCTAAGTCCCTTGAAGTAATCTTTTAGATTTGTTTCGTTAGGGGTTCCTTTCCAAGTTACTGTAAAATAGTACGGTTCGTTTTCTCCTCTTCCCTTTAATTCTGATTTATTTGTAGGCACTGTTAGCATTGCTATAAGATCATTAGGGTGGATGGTTCCGGTGCTGATTGTTACTTTTCCATCTTCGTCAGGAGTGCCCTTTGATGTTGCGGCAAGTATGCTAATCGCTTTCACAACAAATATGGATCCGTTCGCGGCGTAGAATGCTGATTGCGCATGATCTGGCAAATTATCCGTTCCAGGTTCAACACATACCTTGATTTTCTTAGAGTATTGCTTGTCTTTTCCGCTTGCAGTGTAACTTAGCGTCATATTGTTGTTGATTATGACTTTGCCAACAGGTTTTCCGTCAATGTAATCAAACTCTTCTCGGTAGATATATTTTCTGTCCTTTGTTATGGCGACAGGGGCAGTTGTATCTTCCACTGTGATTGCTTTGATTGCCAAGAACTTTGAGTCGCCTTCAGTGAAAGGATCAACATTGAATTTTATGTTTTCATATACTCCCGAAGTGACTGTTCCCTCTACGCACCCGTAAGTTGGTAACAATTGTAGTGTCTTTCCTATTGTGAGTTTTAGTGTTGAAAGATCCGAAGTGTCAGTGAGTCTAATACAGCTGAAATTTGATCCTGATTTTACAAGGCAGTTTTCTCCGAATGTTCCGTTGATTGCATTCACTGCCATCTTTGCAACTTGTTTTGAATAGGCGTCTCTATCAGCGTCTTTCATGTCCTTTATCTGCGACCCGACCTTAAGTGTAGCAACTTTTGTGCCGCTTCCGCCGCTGATGCAAAGTTCTGCGAGTGCGTCAACTAGTGGTGCTTCGATGACTTTGACTATGTTTCCTTGTCCGCTGGTTGATAATCTTTCAGCTGACTTGAACTGTGTCTTTGCTATTTCTGATCCGATTTCTTTGAGTACCCCGCTCGCTTCAACGCTTGTGAGCCAAGTGCCCTTGCTGTCCGAAACCGTGTATCCTTCATCTATCGGAGTGAAGTTTGTGATATTGGCAATGCTTTCAGAGCACTCTTTTGTAACTATCTTTGATCCGTCTCCCATTGGGAGCGCCCTTACCGTGATTATGGGTGCTTCAAACACTATTCTTCCGCCGGAAGCGTTGAATGCGCCGTCAATTGATATCTTATAAAATCCGCATCCCTCTATGGCCCTGTCAACGAATACTTGTTTTCCGTATCCGCTTCTGGCAATAATTCCAAGGAACGTTTCATCAATCGCTTCGCTTACAAATCTAAAATCTCCTTCCGTGAGTCCGCCTTTGAATCCGGAGTTTGACGCGCCTTTGGAGCTCATGTTCTCCGCGAGCACTTCCGCGCTTAACACATCATTTTGCAGGAACATATCAAGCGTGTCGAGCTGTATTCCAAGCTGTGAAAAAGTACAGTAGCCCTGGCTTTCGCATCCGAATGTTTCAGCCTGATCTGTTTTTGAGTAAGCCTTTGATTCGGCTCTCTTTATTAGTGCATCAATTTTTCCGGCAATGTATTTCCCAGCTGCTTTTGCGTCGCAGTAGGAGTTAGTGCAATCAGTTCCGGTTTTTGGCAACCCGATTTTTTCCTTGGCTTCTTGTCCGCAAACTTTGGCTTCTATCTGAACTGATTTGGTGTATTGCGCCGAGAAGTCTTCTCCTGCGTAAACATTGATGTTTATTGTCTTTGATTCGATAGGAGTCTGGCTTATTTCAGTTAGTCCTGTGATTGTTATAGGGTAATTCTTGAGTGTGAGGTTCTCTCTGAACGAAACAACTGTCATCGGCAAATTTACTTGCTGATTCACCGGGATTATTACTTGGGGAAGCCCTATCATCATTTCTCTTGACTGTGATTTTCCCCCTGTGACTCTTACAGGTTCTGCACAGTTGTTCTGTATTCCGATTCTTCTTACGATTTGCGCCCCTTCGCTTGAAAGATGGAATTCCATCGCATCAACAGGGAATACCTTGAGACATTCGTATCCTGAGTAGTACACAATTACTTTTACAACTCCGAGTATATCAGATCCCGTGGAATAATTAGTGGATTTAGGGTTGTAGGATGCGATTGGTTTTTTGCCTGTAGAATAATCGTCATAGTAATTATAATTGTCTCTTTGTCCCGAACTATTGTTCAAATTTCCGAGCTTTCCTTTTATGAGTATTTGCGCTTCAACAGGCTCTGATATCTTCGTGCTTGCTTGAGCGAAAACAACTTTTGGAGGAGCAATTGACTGTCTCTTTTCAAGGTTTACTGCTCCTGACGGTTCAACCGTGATTTTTACATTTCCTCCGGTGCCGTACTGTGTGTCAACCGAGAAATTAATGTTTTCTACGGGGAATTCAGACATGTTAGTAACAAACAATGGTTGTGCCGCAGTGGCTTTTGCGGTTGCAGAAGATTGTGCGAGCCAGAGCGTTATTTGTCCGGGGTAAGAGAGAGCTATTGAAGGATTGATTAGTTTTACAGTAAC
>JBBSVX010000007.1:0-3619 GCA_038046585.1 archaeon | reverse complement strand
TAGGTTCTCGGATATATTCAATCCACTTTCCTTTCACACTGGTTTTTGGGAAAAGGGGTCCTTTTTTTAAATATGTCTCGGCAAGTTTTTCGTGTAGCAAAAAAGCAACCTTTTTTGAAATTGGGTAACCCTCAAGGTCGGGTCTGAGCGAATCAATACTTTTGAGTTTCTTAACTTGCTCTGCAGATATCTGGACTAATTTTCTCTTACCCATAAATGTTTACACTTGTAAACATTAGCATACACAGGTTTTAAGAAGATTTTGGTTTCCTAAGAAATCATACTTTCTCTAAAATTCGTACTGTGCCCTTATTTGCATCCACTTCGACAAGCATCCCGTTCTTTAGCACCCTTGTCGCGATTTTGGTTCCTATTATGCACGGTTTTTTGAGTTCGCGTGCAATTATTGCTGCATGGCACATTATCCCGCCTTCGTCGGTCACTATGGCTGCGGCGGCAGATAAGGATGGCATTAGGGAAGGGTTAGTGCTGATGGAAACGAGGATTTCACCTTCCTTGAAACTCTTTAAATCTGAGATAGTGTTGACAATCCTGACTTTTCCTCGGGCAATTCCAGGAAAAGCCGGTTTTCCAATTATCTCTTTTGTTGCATTTTCATTTTGATTGTCTAATGATGAAAACAAGCTTTGGTCGTAGTTTATTGTGAATGGAGTTTTGTCAAAGTCTCCCATGCAAATACACCCGGTGTTTCTTTTTAGAGTTTCACTCATGTTTACCGACTTGTTTTCATCAAGAAGCGACTTAAGTTCCCCGAAGGTCAAAAGGAAGGCATTTTCTTCTGTCGTGTTGAGTTTCTTTGCGGCCTTCAGAACATATGGCCGAAGAACTACTGACACAAATTTTGGGTATTCGCCGGAGTTTCTTAATGACTCCATGTCTGCGACAAGCTCCTTTGTTTTTGAAGAGCAACTTTTTTGTTGGGCGAGTTCGGCACCATAAAGCGCTACGAAAGGAAAAATAGTGGTGTGGAACAGTATTTTCACAAATGAATCAATTATTTCAGATGCTGAGTGCATGTTCACTGATTCGTCGCTGTTGTCAAAGTCAAAAATAAGGCGCTTCATTTTGTCTGCTTCTTTTCTGCTTTTTTCGCAGAGCGCTTTGAGTTTTGTGTCATTTTTTAGAATCATCTTGGAAAAGTGGTTTTGTGCCAAGAGCTTTTCTTTTTCAAGATAATAGAATGTGCCAGAATTTTGTTTGTATGTGAATAGCAGGCTTGAGTATCCAAAGCCTGTGGCTTTTTTTAGCAGCTTTGTGTGGGCGAATTGGGATGCGCTGAACACCAAAAAAGAATTTTTTCGCTCGATGTATTTAATGTATCCTTCAAATGGGCTGAAAATGGATCGTCTTATTTTGTTAATCTCGTCGTCCTTTTCCAAAACGATCTCTTTGCCATTTTTCATTAGGTAAAAATAGTTCTTTTTCCTTTTCGTTCCTGACGCGAGCAGTCCCTTTCTTTTGTTCTTCTTTTTGATAAACTCTTTTGCTTCGCTTAACGTAAGAAAGCGCACGACGCTGAATGGGATTGAAGATTCTTTCTCAAGGCTGTTTGCCAGATGCAATATTCGTTCTTCAATTTTTGGGTATTCCTCGGCAATCTTTTGTCTTTGGGTAGATATTTTTTTCACATCTTCTGCAGAAAAAATGCCTTTTGACTCTTCATTTCCAAAATATCTCCAAAAACAATTGTAAACCGCCAAGGAAACCATAAAATCTGGATACAAATCGATGGTGGCGAATAATTTTTCTTCAGTCTTGCATAAGGAATTTGCTTTTTTGGCATCTGACAAATATTTCTCAAAATTGCTGTCCGCTTTCTTCAATACTTTGAAGACTTTGCTAATTCCTTTGGCGCTGAGCCTTTCAGTGCCATCAATGATTTCCTGTTCGTTAAAAAGTGAGTAAAATCCTTTTTCGTCTCCGATTGCTCCGACAGCCGAATAAGAAAAGCCGGTGTAGTCTTTCATCATAATATGGTAGGCTCTGCCGATAACGCTCATCGTAAGCAGAGGCAGATCCCTTCGAGTTGCGGGGCGAAGTTTGCTCTCTTTTAGCGTGCGTAATAGTCTTTTGGGCATAATTCTCACTTAATTACTTTTACTATTCCTTTCTCAGCGTCAACTTCAATCAAATCGCCGTCTTTAAGCACTTTAGTTATTCCCTTTATTCCTACGATGCAGGGTTTTCTCATTTCCCTTGCGCTTATTGCCGCGTGCGAGGTGATTCCACCTTCTTCGGTAACAAGTGCGATGGCTTTTTTCATTGCGGGGATATAATCAGGTATTGTCACCCTTGCCACCAAAATGTCTGTCTCGCCTACCTTGTGTAGATCAGATTTTCCAAGGATAATTCTTGCTTTGCCAGTCGCTTTCCCCTTAAACGCTATTATTCCTTTCAGTTTGTCACCGAGGTTTTGCTGTTTTTCTATTATTTCCACAATTTCTTTTATGTTTTCTTCGCCATAAATGAAGTGTGGTCTTCCTTTCTCGCTATAGTACACATATCCTTCATTAACCCTTTTTTTCACTTCATCAAAATCGGGTGCGTGCTTCTTCTTTAGGTATTCAAAAAGTTCCTCGTTTGTGCAATAAGGCACCAGAGAGTAATTCCAGTTATTGTCAGTATCCTTTTTTAGCTCATCGGCTATTTGCGCATATATTTTTCTCATGCCTGCTTGCGCCATCTTCAGGTAGCATATCCTATCAGTTCTAATGACAGTATACTTGTTGAGCATCTCTGCGAGTAGTTTCAGACGTTTGTCCTTTATTTTTTTTGCTAGCGTTTCATAGTCTTTCGCGCTTTGCCCTATTCTTTGAATGATCTTTTCTTTTTCTCTTTGCGCTTCTTCTTTTCCTATTCCTTCGACTTGTTTTTTGAAGTACTCTTCGTTTGCGAGCGGCTCGACAAAAGAATACTCGGTCATCCAAAAGTATTTTTTTGCGATATTTTCAAACGATTTGTCCCCCTTTATTATTTTGTCAAGCATTTCTATTCTTATCTTTTGTTCGATGTTAAGCTCTGTCGGAGTTGATATTATGGCGAAGGCGTCTTCCGCTTTTTCGTCAAATTCTTTCTCACAGAGTTTTCTGCATTCCGGGTCCAGTAGCACCTCAAGTGCAAAAGGAGTCATGAAATAGTAGGAATATTTTTCAAACGTTGAAATCCAGGCGAGGTATGTTTTCTTGCATTCACTCATTTGTATTTCTTGGGCTTTTGATATGCGCTTTGCTATTTTTTCAAAGTCATTTTTCAATAAGGAATATCTTTTGAGGTGCCTTTCCCACTTTGTAGCGTTCCCAAATTCTTTTTCAATGACTTTAGCATATCCTTTCTTCAAATCGTTTTTTTCAACTAACAATTCTCTGCTGTCTCCTTTGAGGGGTATTGATAGGGTGCTTGCATTGCAGAGTTTGTGCCACATTACTCTGACATATTCATCCCTTTGTACAGTGGATGGTCTCATTGCGAATTTTGCAACATTGTAAATGAATTTTGGGTATTGTTGCATATAATCACAATTTTCTCACAGTACCATTATCAGCGTCAACTTCTATTTTGTCCCCATCTTTTAGGGGCTTTTTGCCCTGTCCGGTTATTT
>JBBSVX010000006.1:0-10374 GCA_038046585.1 archaeon | reverse complement strand
TAGGAGGCGAAGTCTGGATTTGTATCTTGTGGTTATTTACAATTCTGTAAATGTTAACTTCAAGGTGCAATTCTCCCATTCCTGACAAGAGGTGTTCTCCTGTTTCCTGGTTGATTGTTGTCTTGAGGTTTGGATCTTCCTTTGAAAGTTTTCTTAATGCTTCAATTAATTTTGGAAGATCTTTTGGATCTTTTGCTTCGATTGAAACGGTCATTACCGGTTCAACATTACTCATGAAGCTTTCAAAAGGCTTCATTTCTATTGAGGAGATTGTTTCTCCTGCAAAAACATCTTTTAATCCAACAAGTGCAGCAATGTTTCCTGCTCTTGATGCGCCGATTGTTAAAAAGTCGTTTGACATGTAGAGTCCAACTTTTTGGATTTTTACTTCTCTTATGCTCCCGATTAGTTTTACCATATCTCCAGGTCTTACAGTTCCTGAGTATATTCTTCCTGTTGCAACGTCTCCTGCGTGAGGGTCAACCGATACATCAGTGATAACCATTGAGAGTGGTGCGTTTGGATCGCATGCTGCCATGCTTTTTGCAATTGGCTCTTCCATGTCTCCGCCCCAAATCTTCTTTATTCTATAGTTTTGGGCTACGATTGGAGATGGCAAGTGTTCTATAACCATTTGTAGAACAACTTCGTGCACTGGCGAAATCTTTGCGAGCTCGTCTTGCTTGTCGTTCTTTAAATATTCATAAACCTGCTTGAAATTTATGTTTGATTTCTTCATGTAAGCGGCGGATACTCCCCACTTTCTTTTTGCTGAACCAAATCCAACAGTTCCTTTCTGTATGCTTACTTTCCATTCTTCTTTGAACTGTTCTGGAGCGTTTCTTTCAATAAGAGTATTTACTTGAGCGATAACTTTTATGAATTTTTCCTGCATTTGCTGCTCAGTAGCGTTGAGTTCTTTGATTATCCTATCAACCTTGTTGATAAAAAGCACAGGTCTTACATATTCTCTAAGGGCCTGTCTAATAACTGTTTCAGTCTGTGGCATTACTCCTTCAACTGCATCAACTAAAAGTATTACTCCGTCAACGGCTCTCATTGCCCTAATAACTTCTCCTGTGAAGTCAACGTGTCCCGGAGTGTCGATTAAATTTACAAGGTATTTTTTCTGGCTCCAATCAAACACCATCGAGATGTTTGCCGCGTTAATTGTAATTCCTCTTTCCTGTTCCTGATCTTCATAATCCATCATCTGAGCTTCTCCGGAGAGAGCTTCGTTGATTAGTCCCGCTGCTGCGATTAATGAGTCTGAAAGAGTAGTCTTACCGTGATCGATGTGGGCAACAGTTCCTATGTTTCTGATTAGGTCTCTATTTGCTGTTAATCCTTCAACTAATATTGCCATGTCTTCTAGTCTTCCCACTCATATCACCTTGCAAAATAAATTGGAATTGCCAAAATCAGCCAACTGGCTAATTTTTGGTCCACCAAAAATAATTTGTCAATCACCTTGAGGACTTAGCTATTCTTTCTACTTCGTCCTTTCTCTTTATTGCAGTGCTCTTTGGATCGTTGTTCGATGCAGCGATTATTTCGTCTGCGAGAGCCTGTTCTGCGCTCAAGTTCTTGTTAAAAGAATTTCCAAATGAAGCGAGAGCGATGTTCTTTATCGATTCGTCAAGTCTTTTCATTGGCGTAACATCAACCGAAAGCGAGTATGCAACTCCGCCTTTCTTTACTCTTGTTACATCTTCTCTAGGAGCTGAATTTTCTATTGCTGTAATCAAAACTTGTATAGGGTTTTTCTTTGTCTGTTTTTCAACTATCAT
This sequence comes from archaeon, assembly GCA_038046585.1. Classification (GTDB taxonomy): domain Archaea; phylum Iainarchaeota; class Iainarchaeia; order Iainarchaeales; family JAAZKV01; genus JAAZKV01. Next base: position 8,584 of record JBBSVX010000006.1, on the reverse strand, counting down.
GAATGCTTTTTCTACTGTGCCTAACGCCATCATTTTCTTTCCGCATCCGCCTCTTCCGCGTATGAATTTTCCTGAAAGCTTTCTTTTGCCTTGGCCGGATCTCATGAGCTTGTTTACAAGCCTTTCAACAACATTGATGTTTGCTTTTCCGTATCTTCCCTTTCCGCTTCTTCCTGATGTGTGCGGTATCATTATTGGATCAAGCTTTATGTATTTTACGAGGCTTGGATCTGAAACTATAACGTCGCTTACAGTCCACTTGTCGAACATCTTTAAGTTTGAGAACTGGCTTTGTTTCTTTACAAATGCAGGAGCTGGCTTTTCAACAGGAGCACCTTCGTGTTTTGCTGAAGCGTGAACATCTCTTGGTGCCGCTGTAGGTTTTGCTTCGTGAACTTTGGCTTCGTGTTTTACTTCTACTTTTGCCTCAGTAACCTTTGGCTTTGCAACTTCCGCAACGTGTGCTTCTTTTATTGTTTCTTTTGCTTCCATCAAAAATCACTTTATCTCTTTGTCTTTTCCTTTCTTCCTTTTCTAAGCATTTGTAATGCGATTCCGTTAACGTGTGTTACTTGGTACTTAACTCCCCATAAATCTCCGTATGGTCCGCCTTGTGCTCCGCCAAGTCCCGCTACTGTTACTTCATCGTGTTCATCAATAAATTTTATTGCGCCGTCTTTTGGTGCGAATGCTGTGAGTTCTTTTCCGTTCTTGATCAATTGAACTCTTACACATTTTCTTATTCCGGAGTTTGGCTGCTTTGCTTCTACTCCTCTTTTTTCAAGTACAATTCCTTTTGCCTGCGGAGATCCTTCTAGTAAGTCGTCGAATATGTTATTCTTTTTCTTGTTCTTGAGGTGAACTCTGATGTCCTTGCCTCTCCATTTCTTCCTGTTTTTTATCAGGCTTTTTGCTGCGAATTCTCCTTTACCCATTGTAGTCAACTCATTAATCTAATAAAACAAACCTATAAATATCTCTCTTTTTCCTCTAATTCAAAATCAAATCCAACTTGTAATTTCTTTCCACAAATTCTTTTACTCTTTTGAAGCGGCCCATGTTTGAGAGCGCTTTTCTTTTTTCTTGGCCGTCCATTGCAAGTACCAATTTTGACCCTTTTACTTGGGCCGAATTGTACTTTACTTCTAAGGATGCTGCCACGAGTTTTTCGGGTTCTGGATAATAGCCCACGATTTCTATTCTTTTCTTGAGCTTTGCTTCCAAGTCCTTTACATTCACGGCGCCTTTTCCGATGGCTTTGCCAACGTCGGCTTCCTTTACGAGATACGAAATCACATTGTCTTTTGCAATGCAATCTTTCGCACTCACTCCGGTGACCTTTTCAAGGGCACTCATTAGGAGTATGTCTTCCATTGATAATTTCATTTAATTTTCACTTATGCTTCTAAAATATTGCTTTTGCCTGCGTCGAGTACTATCATTGCTGATATTACAAACGGCTTTCCGCAAATGCTTCCTAAAACTAATCCGTTCTCGGGAACTGTAATGAATTTCTTGCTGTTAACGTTTGCAAGGTGCTGTAGTCTTTCTTTTTCTGCAACAGGCATGTTTGAGCTGACTATGATAAGTTCGCCTTCGCCCTTAGCCAAGGTCTTTTGGCATACCCTTATGCCGAACTCTACCTTACCAGTGTCTACTGCTCTCCTGATCTCTTTATTCAGGTCAACCATTTTGCTCACCAAATTTTTCTCTTTTTAAGAAAACTTGAACTAATAGAATAAGGATTTCCTTACTCCACCGCTCGCCGGTTTCTCAAGGCTTAACTGTTAAACAAATCTCTGTAATGAAGGTTTATAAAGGTTGGTTAGAGGCCGGATTTTCCAGTCTTAACAATCCTCACTTCATCAATCATTTCATTAATAATTCTACTATTCCAGTTTCGTACGCACTTTTTCGCCAGTGCACAACGATGCATGTCTTTGCTCTGCAAAGACATTGGCTTATTTCATCAACAATTCTACTATTCCAGTTCCAACTTTAATTGGCTGTCCAACTATGATGTTTTCAACAACACCAGTTAGGTTTTCCTTTTCGCCTTTGAATGCTGCGTCAAGCAAGTGCTTTGTAGTTTCTTCAAATGCTGCTCTTGCGAAAGGTGAAGCCTTTCCTTTTGTGATTCCTGTTCTTACTATTCCTTTTATTTCGCCTGACCATGCCATTAGGTCTGCGAGAAGCATTATGTGTCTTACATCAACTTTGATTCCGTTGTCGTCAAGCACTTTCTTTAGTTCTCTTACGATGAGAGTTCTTCCTGCTTCTATTCCTAAAATATTAGATGTTTCAATTATGTCGTTTGTGAATACTCTGTCCTGTTCTACTCCTTCGAGTTTGAGAACGGCTTTTAAGTTGCTTCCGCTTGTCTTGATAACGAATTCGTCGCCTTCTTTTGCCACGATTGTTTTTTCTATTCCTTTTACTCCGTGTACCTTTTCTTTCATTATTTTTATCATGTCTTTTCTTACTTTTAGGTACTCGCTCTTTTTGTCGAGTTGGAAGTGTATAGTGTTATCCACGTATCTTGACTTGAAGTCTTTGAGTCCTTTCTTTATGAGTTCTGCAACTTCATCAGTCTTAAGGAATAAGGGCTTTGTTTTGTCCGTTTGAATCTCTATCGAGAACTTTAGTTCTTCAAAAGATTCGCTTAATTTTACAACATCTTCTACTCTTACGTCGATTAGGCTTTTTCCGAATTTTTCTGCTTCTTCCTTGTTTTTCTTTGCGCTGCCGGTCAAGTAGATTGTCATTGTTGGGTATTTTGCTTTGCTTCTTCCGTCAACTATTTCTTCAACTCTTTGAATTCCAGAACCTACCGAAACTTCTGCAGCTCCAGCAAAGTGCTTTGTTCTTAGTGTCAATTGTGTTCCTGGCTCCCCTAGGGATTGTGCTGCAATTATTCCTACAGCTTCGCCGGGTTCAACTAGAGTCAGATCGTATTTTGCTTTTATTATATCAATAAGTTTGTCTGTTTTTTCTTTTGAGAGATTGTATACTTCGGCTATTGCTACTATTTCTTCGAGGAGTTTTTTTGGCATTGCAACTTGTTCCCAGTTTCTTTCTTTTTCTTCGTAAACTCTTTTTTCGTCGGAGCCGGAATCGTCATCTTCTGATTCAATGTCTTCGACTTCTTCAGCATGTTCTTCGGCTGTTTCTTCTTCTTTACCTTCTTCTTCGGTTTCTTCTGTTGCAACCTTTTCTTCTACCATATCTTCGAAGTCATCAGCCATTTTTTTGCACCCCTAAAATTATATTTGTCCTTTGTCTTTTAGTTTCTTATATTCATCTTTAACTTCAACGCTTATTCCGCCTTTTGTTTTCATTGGGAATACTCCGTCTTCTCCGTACTGGTATTGAACAAGCTGGTTCGATGCTGTTCTTACTGTTCCATCAGGAGATGCTACTAAGTCCTTGAGCGAGTTTGCAAGTCTTCTGTAGAGGTATCCGGATACTTTTGTGGATACACCTGTGTCTACTTCTCCTTGTCTTCCACCCATAGCGTGATAGAAATATTCTTTTGCTGTCATTCCGCTGAGGAAGTTGCTTTTTATGAATCCTCCAGCCATGAGTCCAACGTCTCCTTTTTGATTTGAGGCGATGAGTCTCTTCTGGAATCCTTTCCTTGGTCTTCCTTCTCTTACGCTTGCCTGTCCCCAGAACCCTGCGATGTTCATTAGGTTCAATGAACTTCCTCTGGATTTTGCTAATATCATGGAGATTGTGTTGAATATTATTTCGTCACCAGTAACATATGAAAGTTTTTCTTTCAATATTTCGCTCTGGATCTTTTCTTTAGATTCAAAAGCAAGTCTTACCAGATATATTTCAAAGGACTCGGCTAGAGTTCTTCCTGGTATTACTTCCATGTTTTCCTTTTCGTAGGATTCAACAATAGCTTCTGCTTTCTTTAGCGTTTCTTCTATTATTTTTTCCTTGTGTTTTTCTATGTCAGCACTAACTTCGTATTCGGAGAGCGATGCTGTCATTCCTTTTTCTGTTAAAATGAATGCTGAGAGCCTGTTTATGTCGTGGTAGAATTTTTCTAGCACTGCTGCAGGGTATTCTCTTGCGAGCGTGTCAACTAGTCTTCCTTTTCCTTCGGAGAGAGAGCCTGAATCGATTATTCCGCTTTTTAGTATTCCATTTTCGATTGTTACGTGCGCTCCGTATTTGCAGTCGTCTTTGCAGTCTTTTTCGCAAACGCCGGCGTCCTTGAATACTTTGTGCGTGTATGAATCGTAATCCAAGTTGAGGTCTTTTGGAAGTATCTGCGAGATTATTACTCTTCCTGAATAGTTCTTTCCTCTGTCTGGTTTTGGTAGTTGGGTTATTCCAACTTCGTAGAGCAAGTGCATTGCGTCTTCTGGAGAGAATACTGTTTGAGGAACTGTCATTGCGAAGAGTCCTGATACTCCATCTTCCTTTGGTACGATGAGCGGTGCTCCGTATCTTGGGGAGATTATTTGGTCTCTTACCATCATGAGTTTTTTTGCTTCTGCTTTTCCTTCTTCTGTTTGAGGAACGTGGCAGTTCATTTCATCTCCATCAAAGTCTGCGTTGTATGGGGGGCAAACGATTGGATTTATCCTGAATACTTTTCCAGGCATTATTCTTGCAACGTGTGCCATCATACTGACTCTGTGAAGTGATGGTTGTCTGTTGAATAATACAATGTCTCCGTCTTGTAGGTTTCTTTCGATTCTGTATCCTACGTCAACTTCTTTTAATATTTCTTCCTTGTTTTCTGTTGTAACTTTTCTTCTTGTTCCGTTTGGTCTTATGATGTAAACTGGCTTGTCGCTTTCTTCTATTTGTTTCTTTACTGTCGGCAAGTTCCATTCTGTTACAAATTCAGGAACTGTGAGTTCGTCAGCTGCTTGCTGTGGAACACCAAGTTCTGAAAGTTCAATGAATGGATCAGGAACAACTATTGATCTTGCTGCGTGATTTACTCTTTTTCCTGTCAGGTTGTATCTAAATCTTCCTTTCTTTCCTTTTAATCTTTGTATAATTGTTCTCAAGGGGCGTCCGCTTCTGTGTTTTGCTGGAGGAACACCTGCAGTGTTATTGTCGAAGTATGTTGTTGTGTGGTATTGTAGCAAGTCCCATAGATCTTCTATTATGAGCTGCGGTGCTCCTGCTTCAATGTTGTCTTTGAGTCTGTTTGTGATTCTGATTATATCAACGAGTTTGTGTGTAAGATCATCTTCTGATTTTATTCCTGATTCAAGTGTGATTGATGGTCTTATTGTGATTGGAGGAACTTGTAACACTGTGATAACAAACCATTCTGGTTTGATTCTTTTTGTGTCATATCCCAAAATTCTTAGGTGCTCTTCAGGTATTTTTTCTACCCATTCTCTTATTTGTGTAGGGTATATTCTTTCCTTGTTGTAAAAGAAATTTGTTGGTTTATCTAAAACTGTTCTGTGCACTACTGTTGAGCAGTGTGGGCATTTCTTTGCGTTCTTTGCTTTGAGAACTATTTTCTTTGAGTAATCTACTACTTTTCCTTTTGAAGCGTCAAAGAATTTTTTTAGTTGTTCGTTTGAGATTGGGATTTTGCCGCATTCTTTGCATGTTGCGTTCATCAAGAGTTCGAGTTTTCTTCCGAATTCCGAGTGAACTACAGGTCTTTCTAGTTCTAAGTGCCCGAAGTGGCCTGAGCAGTTTCTCATTCCTTGTCCGCAAGTTTTACATTTTATTCCTGGGTTTATTACACCGAGGTGTGGGTCCATTAGACCTCCTTCCATAGGGTATCCGTCTTTGTCGTAGGTTTCTGGTGTCTTGATTTCTATCGAGCTCATTTTTCTAATCATTTCTGGGCTCAAGAGTGAGAATTCAACGCTTCCAATCTTTTTCATTATCATATCAAACACCTTGCCTTTTCCTTTATACCCTGTCGACTAAGTTGAGTTTTGCTAGTATGCCAAGCGCCTTTAGTTCTTCAAGTAGTAGCTTGAATCCGTAGGACATTTCTACAGGGTATACTGCAGTGCTTTTGCAGATAGGGCAGTATCTCTTGCGCCTTATCTCGTCGTTCACTGCGACTACTCCGCATTTTTCGCATACGAGCTCGACTGTCTTGTCCGAGTCTTCTATAAGTTTTTCTTGTAGTAGCATTGCTGCTCCGTGTCCAACAAGTGTTTCGCCTTCCATCTCTCCGAATCTTAATCCGCCTTCTTTTTCTTTTCCTTCGGTTGGCTGTCTTGTTAGTACTTGCACAGGTCCTCTTGCTCTTGCCTGTAATTTGTGGGCAACTACGTGGTAGAGTTTCTGGTATGCAATTACTCCTGTGAATATCGCTCCTTCAAGTCTCTTTCCTGTCATTCCGTCGTAGAAAGTTTCAAGTCCGTCTGAACGGTATCCGTTATCTTTGAGCATTTTTTCTAGTTCAGGCAGTTCAACTGAGCTGAATGGTGTTCCATCAATTATTTTTCCTGTTACTGCGCCTGCTTTTCCGCCTAACATTTCTAGCAAGTGTCCCATTGTCATTCTTGAGGGAATTGAGTGCGGGTTTAGTATAAGGTCCGGTTTTATTCCGTCGATAGTGAAAGGCATGTCTTCTTCAGGAACGATCATGGATACTACTCCTTTTTGTCCGTGTCTTGAAGCAAGTTTGTCTCCAACTGCTGGTATGAGGCTTGTTCTTACTTTTATTTTTACAAGTCTGCTTCCGTCTTCGGCTTCTGTCATCATTATGGTGTCAACAGCGCCGGGCTTTCCTTTTCTGATTATAAGTGAACTGTCTCTTCTTTTTTCTTCATCTACACCAAAGTCTGTCATGTCTTCAAAGAAGCGCGGTGGTGATGTTCTTCCGATTATTGCTTCGTCTTCTTCTATAAATTGTTCAAGTGAAGCTATTCCGTCGCTGTCAAGTTTTTTGTAAGCTTTGTCTTCAACGAACCCAACTTTTTCTTCTGTTGGTATTTCGAATTTGTCTCTTTGTCCGCCAGGGTATCTCTGTTCTATTGCTTCGTAATTTCTAAAGTATGATGCTCTTGCAAGGCCTCTGTCTATTGCACCTTTGTTGAGGATTATTGCATCCATTGTGTTGAATCCGTAGTACGGCATGATTGCAACAACAAAGTTTTGGCTCTGCGGTCTCTTGTCAAGTTCTATTAGATCCATTGTTCTTGTTTTTACCAAGTTCTTTTCAGGATAGTGAAGCATGAATCCTTCTGTGTCGTGTCTGAGTTTGTAGTTTATTGTTCCAACACCTACAGCTTGCTTAAACATTTTTGCTCCGTGTAACGACTTTCCGGCCATGTTGTGCTGGCAGTAAGGTATTAGCGAAGTTACAACACTGAGAGTTGTTGCTCCGTCGATTTCTAAGTGTGTGTGTTCTTTTGTTATTTCTTTTTCTGTTTGTGCAACAAGTGCGTCTTCTTCTTCTTCAGAATCAAGGTATTCAAGTATTCCCATTTCAACAAGCTTGTTGAATGAGAGTTTTCCTTCTTTTACTTGTTTTTGCATTTCTGCAGTGTAAACGCTTTTTCCGTTCCTTATAACTATGAGAGGTCTTTGTAGTCTTCCTGCATCAGTGTTGATGTATATTTCATTAGTGTCTTTGTGGAATGCAACATTTGCTTCTTTTGGGAGTGCGCCGCTTCTTCTTGCTTCAATTGTTTTTTCAGTTAGTTCGGCAGGATTTTCGTGGAATCCTATTAATCTTCCATTGATGTATACTTTTGCGAGTGTTGCCATTTTTTCATTCACCAACCAATATTTCCCAAAATTTCAAAGCTTCTTGAGCTTTACGCCTTGCTTGTGCAAGAATCCTTCTACTGGGCTCTCGTCAGCATCTGTTGTTACTTCTGTCATTAATGCCAAGTTTTTTACAAGTCCACATTGAGGTCCGTCTGGAGTCTCTATTGGGCAGAGTCTTCCCCAGTGTGTTCCGTGAACATCTCTTGCTTCGTATAGTTCTCTTGTTTTGCTTAATTGTGATTTTACTTTTCTCATATCTGTCAAAGGAGCGAGGTAGTTTGATCTGTCCATGAACTTTGCTACACCTGTGCTTCTTCCTATCCAGTTTCCTGTGCTCATAGCAAACTTTATTCTTTCGCTTACTGCGCCAGGTCTTACGATTGTTGAAATGTTAAGTTTTCTTCTTCTTGTAACGGTTCTGTCGATTTGGAATCTAATATCTTTTACGAAGTACTTGAATGAGTATCTGAACAAGTGCTCCATTAGTTTTCCTGATAATTCAAGTCTTTTGTTTGCATAGTGGTCCTTGTCGTCTTTTCCTCTGAGTTTGTACGCTTTTTCAATAGCTTTTGTTCCCATCATTGCCAAGTAGTATGCTTTTGCAAGTCTTGCTGGTTCGTCTTGTCCGATGTGGGGAAGCAAAAATCCGTCTATTACTTCTCTTGCTCTTCTTAATCTGTAATCTATAACTTGTCCGGGTGCAACGTATTTTCCGAGCTTGTCAAGTGCTTCTTCATCTGTTGCTGTTTCGCATTCTTCCCAATTTAGTAGCAAATCGTTTTGCACTTCTTTTTCTTCAGGGAATGCGTCAAAAATTTCTTTTTTTGTTCTTAGTCCGAGAGCTTTAAAGAGAGTGAAT
>JBBSVX010000005.1:3613-34465 GCA_038046585.1 archaeon | reverse complement strand
ACTTCGAAAAAGTTCTCTCAGCAAACAATGCCCTAAGCGGAGATGGAGAGAAAGTGCTAGAGTACACTGATTTCACTGCTAACCTTGTAAGGGATGCTGTAAGTTCGGACTTCAAGACAGATTATGACAATTATTCAAGACAAATAGCTTCGGCTCCGACATATTACACTACTGAAGGAATAGGAGATTTATTCCTAAGCAACAAGTTCAAGTTCGATTGGTATAACGAACCTGGAGCTTGGGAAGCCGGAAAATACAATGTAAGAATGATAGTTGAGTTTGACGGAAACAGCTGGGATTGGACTAGCGACAACAATTCCATCAAGAGCATTACTATCAAGATGGAACCATGGGGCGAGCCTGATCCATATTACACTATATACAACGTAGCTTTCGACGGAATGGTCGGAGTTGAATCAGAGAACGGCAGAAACGGATACGGATCCAATTACACTCAAACTTCTGAAGAAGCATTCATTGTTTCACAGGACGGCGGAGAAACTATCTATGCAAGACCTAACCCTGTAAGCAATGCTGCAACTGAAGTTAATGTGTCGCTTGACAAGTCATTCTACAACTTGAACAGCGCAAGAAAAGGAAATGTTCTTACAATTGACAGAAGCGGAGACGATGTAGCATTCTACTTCTCGCCTAGCGTTGCAGTACCACTAATACTTGACATTACAAGAAACCAGTCGATGGACGCCTACGCGTACTACAAGGCCGAAGTTGACGGCAAGATGCAAGAAATGGGTTCAAGCTTCATTAGCTGGAACGGAATAGGAGAAGGATGCGTAGACTTTGCTGGAAGCGGAATGAGAAATTGGGACAATGCAGCTGATTCAAGATCGGACAGCGCTGACGAAGGATACGGACTAAGATGGAACACTGTAACTTTCGGCGGAACATCATCGTTCTACTCCATGATATTCGCTCCACAGGGCACATCAACTATACTTACAATGACAAAGTACCAGGAAGATGCATCCTTTGAGAGCACTGCTGGAAGCGGCAAGCAGCTTAACATTGATACTGAATCCGGAATCAATACTCTAGAAGATGTTCTTGACAAGGTCAAGGCTGAAGAAATCTGCGTAATAGGCGGAGAATACTTCTGGAACTCAGGCACAACTCTTAAGACACTTGAATCATCAATCAATTCAAGACAGAGCACATGCATTTCAGGCCAGTAAAGGCTCATCCGCCAAAACAGAGCCCCAAAAAATTAGGGGATTATGGTTTTAGAATTGAAAGATTTTGACTAAATGGCGGGAAAGAAAAATGGTTTTGCAGTTTGTAAAAGACATCTATTTTTCTCTCGAAGAAAAATGGTACGCGCTTATCGACAAAATAAACAAGCACGTCCCAATATACGGAATTGTTGATGCTGTTGATTCCGTTGTCCCTAGTTTCGCCCTTTTTCTGCTCCTAATATTATTTGTTCTCTTAGCAGGACTTGCAATATTTTTCTCCTTCCAGCAGTCTTACCAAGTGGAATTCACTGTACTTGATTCTACAAACAAGATTGTTTCCGATTCCAAAATATTTGTGAAGGTATATGACGGACAAACAAAGATACTCGACACAAATATCCTTACTGATAATGACGGGAAATTCTCTATCACCGATCTAAAAGCAGGGCAAAGAATTGATGTCAACATCAACCTCAGCAAAGGAACCTTCTTTGGACCATTCACTGTAAGCGAAACAAAACAAGAAGAAGTGATTACTCTTGACAAAGCGATTGCAAAACTTGAAGCAGTTAAAAGAAACATTCTCCTTAGAAGCGCCACCGGAATGGCCATAAGAAACGAAGCAATAGAAGTTAGTTTCTTTTGCGAAAACTCTTCAGTTACACCTGACCCTGCAAGCGCTGTTGATGACGGCGACGGAATAATCACAGTCACGGAACCTGTGAACTGCGTAAAACTTTATGTAAAATCAATAAGCCCCGAATACCAGGTAAAAACTTACTATGTTAATTCCACTTCTTACGAAATGATGCTCATTCCCTACGAGCCTCCTACAAACTCGCTCAAAGTAAAGGTAAGAATGAACGGAATACCAATAAGCGACTCTTCTTTTACAATTAATCTTACTGGAAAAAATACTTATACGAAAGTCACAGGCACTGGAAGCGAAACAACAATCGACCTAGTGCCAGGAACATACTTTTTAGCGGTATCGGACACTAAGGGAATATACGCTTCAGTTTCAAAGAACATTGATATTAACGGAGATTCTGAACAGGTAATTGAGGTTACAAAAGCCGTAAGGGCAAGAATCAATGTAAAAGTAGTGAATGTTGCAAATAGTCAGCCTATTAACGGAGCAGTTGTTTCAATCAAAAACTCCAAAGGACAAATAATCCAGACGCTTAACACCGATGCAAGCGGACTAATAATTCCTTTCGCACTCACCGATCTAGGAGATTATATTATTACTGCAAAGAAGCCGGGCGATTTGAACGGCGGATTTTATACAAAAACAATGGAACTCAAAGCCATAACAGGAGACATGAACATTACCCTCTCGCTTGAAGCAATCACTACCGCAAACGCCGGAAGAGTCACTGTGCGCGTAGTGGACCAGGATGCTAAACCTATTGATAATGCAAAAATAATTTTGAAATATGTTGCCGATGATTCCATTGTTGAACTTAACGCAGCGAACAATTATTTCTATACTGATCTTAACGGATACACAACTTTTTTGGCAGGAAAAGTCGAAGGAACGGTTTATGCTTACGCAATAAAATATCCTTTCTCAGGAAGTTCTAACCCCAAGGCAATTTCACTAGAAGCAGACAATCTCTTTGACATAACAATGACTTTGGGTTCGGCCACAGTAATAGTTAATGTTGTAGATGATCTTGACGAGAAACTTGACGGAGAAGCCGAACTTTTGCTCGCAAACGGAACAAGCGTTTCAGGAGTTCTTTCAATCGAACAGGGATTTGTTCAGAGCCAAATAAAAGCGGGACAAAGCGTTTACCTTTTGGTAAAAGTTCCAGGATACAACCCTTACTATACTGAAACAACAATGCTTTGGCCGGATCAGACAACTGTGTTTGATGTAAAATTAAAGAAAGACATACTTGAACCTGAAATTGCGCTTGATGGAGATGGAGTATACAACGAGAGCGGAAAAATAGTTCGAACGCTCCAAGCCGGAAAAAAATATTACATGAAATTCAGGATCAGCGCCGATCAGAGTTATGACCAGGTTGCAATGCACTTTAGGGCAGGAAAAGGCGCGCTACTTGAAAACGATTACGTTGAAATTGACACAATAGAAAGCACCGGCGTTACCTCCGAAGTAAAGGGCGCTTCTTACAACCCTGAAAAAGGATACACTTTTGATTCACTATACACTGTTGACGGACCCGCAAAATGGGTTAACTTGCAATGGGAAGATTTCGGGCAATCTATCAGAGCAGTAAAGATATGGTTCAAGGTAAAAAATGATGCTTCGTCCAACAAAGAAGTTCAATTCTATTGGAACGCTGATTTTGATTTAGTAAACAAGCCTGAAGACACAAACAACACCCAGAATTCTCTTTACGACAACACTTACCAATCGGACATTTACCTAATCGGACAGGAAGCCACTTGCGAAGAACCGTTTTGCGTTGCAAACGAATGGTTCTATTCTTCAAAAGAAGATCTTTATTTGCCAAAACCATACGAACTCCACCAAGTTGACGAATACACTTACCATTACCAAATAGTGAATAACTCAAATATTGATTATAGCAAAGCAAAGAAACCACTCTATCTTTCAATCACCCTATTAGGGGAAGAGGGAAAAGAAATCAAGATCAAGAGCTATGTCATCAAGGATCCTCTTGGAACTGTAAGCGGAGGAGAGGCTTCTGAGATAAAGAATGTTTCAATAGGCTCATTTGAAGACAGCGCGGCTATAGATATCACTCTCAAAATACAAGGGATAACAGAGTCAAGCACCTCGCTTGTAACAGAACTCAAATCGGAAGGATCAATATTATTCAGTACCGATACAAGCTTCTCAGTCGTTTCAGACAAGCCACTCTCAGTAAGCGTTGCACCTACATTTGTCACATCAATGGTTGACGAAGAATTATCTGTGACTGTAAAAGATAGCGATGCTGAACCGGTAAACGAAGCGCTTGTCACTGTTTACGCAAAAGAACCCGGATTTGAACAATACGGAGTATATAGTGCACTCACATCAAGAATGGGAATAGCAACTGTATTCACAGGACCCCACTACCCTAACGCAAAAATAATAATCGAAGTTGCAAAAGAAGGATTCTCTGTAGCAAAACTGCAATTAACTGTTTCGGATACCATTGTTGCTTTCGCTCCGACAGCACTTAATTCTACGCTCAATACTATAGACCCTAGAGAAGAGATACTCGAAGTATCCATAGGAAACCTAACACAACACGGACTCGTACTTTTAGGAGTAAACATTGATTCGGAGTTTGAAGGAATAATTAACGAAGAAGCTCTCACATCATACGTTGAACAGTTCGCCGGAACAGAAGTTCCTGCAAACGATGTTGTTGATCTTGATCTTGTAAGAGTAAGACTCGCAAATGATCTCACAACAGATTCTTACATTGAACCAATAGATGTTACGGGCAACCTAATACTTTCTTTTAGCATCCCTGACACGAGTCAAATATATGATGCTACAATACCGCTAAATGTCAGCGTATCTTCTGATGCTAACCCTAGCGCTTCGTGTCTTGTTGTAACCGATGCTACACAAACAAAGACCACGGAAAGAGGACAAGTAAGCTTTTACTTCGAATTACAAAACGCGTGCCAGACAGAAAGCGGAGCCGATATACCTTTAGAAGAACTTTGGGCAACTAGCGGAGGAGAATACTCTGGGATAGCCAACCTCTCAATACAAAGCACTGTTTCGACTAACGGCGGAATGATTGCTCTTGACGGGTCAACTAGAAAAGTAATGAGCGAAATCAATGCCGGCGAAAAATTCATGGGAACACTAACCTATGCTCCCGATACTTCAGAATCCGGAACAACTGTTACAATCCCTCTTACAATCACAGGAAAATTCCAAGGAAACACCATCAACACAAACCCCTCATCTATGAACTTTACAGTAAGCATTGTCAACCTCAAGGAGTGCATGACTATTACTTCTTCTTCAGCGCCTGTAGCGTTTGATGAAACTTCACAGGTAACAATTGATGCTACAAAGTGCCTCGGACAAAATGTTGAAGCATATCTTTGCAAAGGAGATAGCGGATGCTCTGGCGGAGCGGAAGGAAAAATATCACTAAGCAAGAGAATACTTAACCTAAATAATACTTCGGAAACTATTGACGCTTACGGACCATCACTACCTGGAAGTTACGGCGTATCAGTATGGGCAAGAGTAAAAGGAAACACATCATTCTCTTACATCGGAGAAGTTGCAGTTTCATTCAAAGAACCTGATGAAAAATACTTCAAGCTAAGCAAATACGAAGTCAACATTGTAGGAGAAGGATCACAGGACTCAATACTTCTCACAAACTCCGCACTCACACAAGACATCAAAGTAAAAGCTGATTGGTGCGTGTGGGGAACATTTGATGACGACATCTCCTGGATGACTGTTCTTACCGGAGCAACGCTAGGAGCCACTTTAGGAAACATGCTCGGAAAAGCGACCGAAGATAAAGAAACGACGAAGAAGAAAGGAACGGGAAGGGATGACACTAAAGCATCATCAGATAAAACAACTGGTACTACAGATTCATCTACAAGAGAGGGAATGACAGATTCTGAAAAGACATATGCTGCTCAAACAACTCTGGATACGCAAGCAAGTCTGGATTCAGGAAAAACAGGAACCACTTACGAAACTGCCGATGGGGGAAAAATCACTTCAAGCACAGTACCTGCCCCTGAACCAGGAGATGGATTTGTCGAATATGTTAGAGCCAGCGATGGAGGCAATGTATACTTGAACGAAGGAACTACTGTGTTCACAGATTCCAGCGGACACGTAGTTGGTTATCAAGCAACAGATCAAACAAGCCCAACGTTCATAACTAGCTACCGCCAAGTAGATTCATACAGTTCAATAACAACTGGCGATGGAGAACTTTACAACATAACCCAAATAAGCAGCCACACATCCGATGGAGCTGTGGTTCCAGATACAACTTACACAAATTTATACAATCCTTCATCAGACAAAACACTCACAGTCACTTATAATTCTGCAGCAGGAAATGCAGGAACATCCTATGCCGCAGGGACAGCAATAACAAACTATGACAACAGCTGGGGCGGAAATTTAGCCCAACACGTTCCTTTATCGAGTTGGTGGAACAATGTTTGGAGTAGCGGGTCATATGGAGAAAACAGTTCAAGAAGTTCAACAGCCACATCAGGAACTGTAACTCAATCACCAGTCGACGAATTCCTCAAAAACCCAATCAAATTATCTTTCGCCGCATTTAATTCAGGCGCAATACATTTCCCAGGCGCTCCGGTAACTAACCCTTCACTTAACGCAAGTGCGCCAAAAATCGGTCTTGCTACTTACGGAGCCAATTTCTGGTTGACTCTTACAGGAGCTGTTGTTGGCGGAATACTTGCTTATATCGCACAAGAAGCGGAGTGCGATGATGAGTACGATGTTGTTACTTTCACTGATTTCTATATTTTCCTTGCAGGACAAACTCTTACTATTACAGGCACAGGAGATGCTGAAGATACAACAAGAGATGTTCCTAGCGATGCGGGAGCGCTGAGTTTCTCTTTAGACGGAGTAAGTCTTGCGTGGAACTTTGAGAACGCTGATTATTCTAGCGTAGAGAATGTTGCAATAAATTTCACTAATGAAGGATTAAATGATGCTGAAGCGCAGTATGGAACAATGATAATAAATGCTACAACACACCAGCACGGAAACGCTTCAATACCTGGAGTTGAAGGATCATCGACAAGCACTTCAGAAAGCGATAAGGATGTTTTATGCAGAAAGAACACTTTCGGAGAATACTGGATCGGATCAGATGTCAACGATGGTTACTGTACTGACATCAGCGAAGGAACTTTCTCGCAGAAATACCATATAAGGGTAATTAGCGGAGAGCCTGCAGATCAGGAAGCTTACATAAAGAAAGCTAATTCATGCTACACTGGGGTACTCACAGGATCTACAGGAGTAGATGCTGTCCCTAGAGTTAAACTTGATTGGGATTGGCAGAGCATTGATATGGATTCGTGCGATTACGGAAATTCAAACTATATCTACTGTGATGCTACTCAATTTACAATAGCGATGACAAAGAAACTTGCTGCGCTCCAAGAATTCTTCAAAAAGAATCCTACCCTATCTTGTCCTGAGAACCCTACGGATACTGCAAGAGAAGAAGCACTAGAAGAACTCAATACTTCAGAGTACACTGTGCCTACAGGGTATATCGGAGTAAAGAATGTGACTGTTACTGTCGAAGATAATGTTGCCACAGCAATTGTAACTCTAGACAACAAATACGGTTCGGCTTACGAAACCACTCTTACAACAACTCAAAAAGGTGGAGATAGCGAAGAGCCTGACCCTTACATTGATACTTACTCAATACCTGCAGGCGAAAGCACCAGAACTTACGAATACACTATTCCGGCTTATAATGGAACATATTACTTCACAGCAGTAGTTAACGGAGATTATGGTACAAGAAGAGCGATTAGCAGAAGCTTCACTAACAAGGATCCTTCTTATGCAGACAGTTGCTGGATCGCTCCTTCAACTAGAGCTGAAGGCGGACTACCAAGTATATTGTATTACATATCTGCTGATTCAGATGTCGGCTGGACAACAAAGATACCTGATGCTGAAGCGCTTTACAGTGCAATCAATTTCGGCTCTTACTTGATCAAGGACAATTATACCGAAGACTTCTATGACGACTTTGTTAGATATTACCAGGACGAATTCATGGGAGTATTGACAGATGATGAAAGAGATGCACTTGATTATATGGATAGCGGAAAGTACTCACTCGTAAAGAGATTCTCAGGAAACGGAAACTCTTCAGGAGACACTGAAGTACAAGCAGGACTCTACGATGTGTGGCTCAACATGGATTTCAACGAACAGGGCGGAGATTATGAAAACTTTGTATTCCTAACGGATCCGGTAGAAGATAGTGCAAGTACAGAAGCAAGCGTATTACTAATAAAAGTTCCAACAACTAACTCGCCATTCTACAACTTACCAATAGATGGAGAAGTTGGATATGATACTGGAAGAGAAGGATACGGATCGGCTTATACTAATGAAGGAGAGGATGAGGTAAGCTTCAACAACGGAACAGAAACTTTCGAGAAGGCTTCAAGTAACGCCATGGTTACTGTTACTACTCAGACAAATAACGCTGCAAGCTATGAGACGGCAAACGTTAGCATTGCTACAAGAGGAGTGCTCGCAGCAATATCATCTTCCTCAAGCGGAGCAGAAATATTGTTTACTCCAAATTATGCGACTCCTGTAATACTGAAATATTCCCTTGACGGAACTAGCGGTTACACTGGAATCGAAGCCCAAGAAAACGACACCCCTATAACTGATGTAAGTAACCTTTCCTACTGGACAGGCGCTGCAAAGAGCAAGGACTTCTACGGACAAAGCGCAGTAGATGTTTACTACAATACTCCTGACAGCATACTTGATGTTGGAGACAATGCTTACGGATTCACTTGGACCGATGCGACCGTTAGCGGAACAATGTATCTTAAGACATTCATTTACGTTCCAACAGCAGGAGCATACAAGCTTGTTTCAAAGGAAGGAAGCACAGCAATATGGACCGCTGATAATGATTTTACTTCGCTCGCCCCTCTCACAGGAATTGGCGGAATGCAATACAACAGCGCGACAGACATGTCAATGATTGAAACTATTGACGATTTGTTCACTGCAGTAGAGAACGGAGACGTGTGTGTTTCAGGCGACGGAAGCAATATGAGCTTCTGGTGGAACCCCGCTGTTCTTGAAAATAGCCCTGGAAACAATGACAGTCTCGCAAACAAGGAACTTGGTTTAGCCGGAAGCTAAAATTTTGCCACACTTCGTCCCAAAAGAAAACAAAGGGAAAACTCTTTTATATTCGAAATGACCTTAGTTTGACATGCTCCCTTACTTAGTGACACAAGGATTTTTGTCGTTATTGTTCTTAGAGGACTTGTTCGGCGACATGACTGTTGTTCTAAAAATTTTTACCCTAATGGCAATCATATCTTACATCACAAATCACTTGGGAAAAGGGCCAATTGCTCTTATCATAATTACAGTAATTTCTTCGTTTATAATATTCGATTTCTTCGCGTTGTTCGGGGGAATTTACATACTCTATATTCTCTTAGGAATGGGATTGACTGGAGTAATAATCGATATATTCTTTGTTACCCCTATGGCTCCGCCTAAAGGCCAGGAAGGTGGCGGCGCACCCAGCGGAGAACCAATTTCTAATGGGAAAGATTTCACTGAACGACAGGCGCACTACATGAGCATGATGCGAGGCGGAAAGAGATAAACACATAAACTAGGACAAGTAAAGCTGCAGCTTTACTGTTCCCGCAAAAGCATAAAGCTTTTGCTTGGACAAAAATAAGGTTTGATTTTTATGAATGAAAAAGGAAATTTGCTGGTAATAATACTTTTCGTAATGGTGGGGCTCATATTCCTCCTGCCTGTGCTGATGTATGTTTTCCCGCCGCTTGACATCATTGTAAGAATAATTTTGGTTTTCTCAATCTTCATGACAGTTAGAGGATACATGGGAAACGGAATACTCACCATAATAATATCAGCAATACTAATCTATTTTCTCGTATTCAAATGGTGGTGGATAGGAGCAAGCGGATTCTTCGCAATGACCCTCTTAAGCCTAGGATTCTTCGGAATAGTAGTATGGGGCACAAGCAAAATCATCCCCCAGCACTGAAAATAACCCTTTTTTGGGCAATAAGAAAGGGAAGATTATTATAAAGGAAAAGCGATTTATCTTATAGAGAGAAACAAGTACGGGTGAAAAAATGGCTTTTGATTTTGACGCAGCAATAGCCGGAGACGACATGCTAATGAGCATCGCCCTTGTCTTGTTCATAATATACTTCTTATGGTTCTTTTCGTGGGGAAAAAAACAGCTTGGGACAAGGCTCGGCCTGCTCCTTGCGCTCGTATTCATGTACCTCACTTTCTTCACTTACCCCGAACTAATATGGGTGCCAGTAATATTATTCATAATGACAACGTTTGGAAAGGATTTATTGGAAAAAATCCCAAAACCAGCCTGATATTTGCTTTTGAAATGGTGATACTATGGACATGCTAACTTTCTTAATATCAATAACCCTCTTGGCTGTTGTAATACAAATAGGGGAATTTTGGATGGTAATGGGCGCCACCATGATACTCGTAGTTGCGGCAAAAGATGTTAAGATGGGAATGTTCCTTATATTTTCAGTAGTCCTACTGTATTTCATCAACGGAATGGGGATGAGGGATTACTGGATGTTTGCAGCGCTCGGCCTACTTGTACTCGGATACTTACTCGGACTTGGAAAAGAAGAAGCGCCGGTTGATCCTTACGCAGGACTCCTTGGCGGAGCCGGAATGGGAATGGGCTAAGGTGAGGCAATGAACTATTACTCAGTAATAGCCTGCCTACTCCTAGGATTTTTGCTTGTTTACACTGGACCCGAAGTATTGGGTTTTGGGTTTTTGATACTTGGAATAATTCTTTTCTTTTATAGCCCCGGAAAGAAATTGTTTAAGGAAGCAAAAAAAGAAGCTGAAAAAGCACCAGGATCTTTCCCTGAAGGCAAACTAAAAGAATACACAATCACCGCTGGCAAAAAGACTGCAGAATACCTTGCTCCGAAAAAAGGAACAGCGACAAACTCAAGGGACTTTTTGCACAAGATGCCAAAAGTTGCAGGGAATGTGTTCGCTGAAATAGACAAACTGTTCAAATGAGCACAAAAAAAATAAAAAAGCAAAAACTAGGATAAAAAAACTACTTCTTTAGTTCAAGATCAACTAATATCTTTCGATCAGTTTCAAGAATCTTTTTCATCAAATCAAGGCAGGCGTTCATCCCGGCATTTGTTTCATCAAGCTGTTTTTGCAGTTCAGCAAGCCTATAATCGGCAGAACCTGAAAGAGTGGATGTGGCAGGAGCTGGAGCGCTTGCCACCGATTGTTTTACTTCTTGCATCTGTTGGGAAACTTCGTCAATCTTGTTGTTCTGCATGTCTAAAACATTCTGGGTTGTTGTTGCGTGAAGCTCAAGCGCCTCGGCTTGTGTTGCAACCTCGTTTTTCATTGTGTCCATTTGTTGAACAACAGCAGGATGAATTTCAGCAGGAATAGCAGAGGGAGGGGCAGAAGGATTCTTTATCCGGGCGACATTAGCCCTTGAAGTAGCCTCGTCAATCCCTGAATCCTTAAGAGTGCTTACAATTGTTTCATCATCGATGCCGGCATCAAGCATTCTCTTGATCGTGTCATCAATTATTTGGGAACTTAGAGCCACTCAAAATCACTTTCAATTTTATTACCTAACTTTTATTATTAGGAGTTAATTTATATATAAACTCGACGCCTCACTTTTTTGGCTTACCCCAAAACCTGCATTATGCGCCGGAAAAGAATCAAAAAAGCATATATATGCGAAAAGACACAATATTCGCTGATTACAAAGTGACTCTGCTTGGATTTTAGAATAGACAACGGACCGTGGGAAACTATTTTCACCGGCATTGCGTTTGGGCATGAAGTGGAAATAGTCGTAAATCCTGAAAAATTATACCTTGTCATGATATATGAAGAAAGCGGCGGGAAAAAAATAGGAGCGCTAATCGAAGGATATAAGGCGCTAGTTGCCAGAGGACACGTTGAATCTTTTGTTCAGACTCTCCCAAAGAGCTGTATGGGAATAGAAAAGAATTTTGGCGGGACCACCTCGAAAGTTTTCTTTGTCTCAATTGATCCCGTGTACATTGATTTTAGGCAGGAAGATTATCTAAAAAGAATTGACAAGGAAGTCCAAAAATGTTACGATTTGTCCCAAACTGCAGTAGAACTTGCAAGAACTTCTTCGCTTGATCTAAAAGAACCTGCGGCAACTTCAGAAACTGAGTACGCTTCAATACTAAGCGACCCAGTAATATTTAGAGCACTCACCGGAACCTCATTTGCACCTAACTTGAGCAAGATGGAGTTCACCCAAGTAGAACAGCCTAGGGAACAATTAATACAACTCGGCTTAAGCAAAACAAGGGAAATCATCAGAGAATCTTCAAGGGATCTTTACAGAACTCTCATAATGAGCACTTACGAAAAAGGCACTCTTTACCCGATGTATATTATAGCCGAGAACTTTTTGCTTGAAGACAAGCCAATAGTTATTTTTGACAAGGACAATTACTTTGACGGGCTCGGGTACTCATCAAAGAACGAGCTGGAACTCAAAGAAAGCATGATAGATTATGAACCAATAGGCTTCCCTGTAAAAAAATATGTTGCAAAGAAAAACATCAGGGTTTCCCTCTCTGATGTTGATATTGTTCTTGCAATGGAACTGCTCGGCACTGCCGATCCTGAATTTGAAAAAGAGTTAGGGCTCTTTTCGGCAATCTCAAGACAAAAAACCCCTAAAGCGCTTTTGGACAAAGTAATGGCATCAGGAGAATTCGGCGACTATTATAGGCTCAAGGCGGAAAGAGTACTAAATGTGCTTGACCAAAACTTCAACAACATGTTCGGGGATTCAATTGATTTCTCGGATCTTACTAAAAAGTGGCCCGGAAAACTTGGAAGGGCAACAATAATTGACACAAAGGATCTTTCTTTTGAAGAAAGAATTGTGTTCACCCAAACCGTTATGAGACTTATGAGCAAATCCATCAAGGACAAGATACAAAACGAGTTCGCCCTCTTTGTTCCTTTCGCGGATGAGATGCTCTCGGTGAATGAAGACAAGATGAATAACGCATTATTCAGGCTTGAGAATGTAGGCGTTGGACTAATACTTGGAACAAAACAAAAGCTCTCAGATGAACTCACAAAGACCATGACTGCAAACTTCAGCGTCGTATCCGCAAGGGATGTCGCGGTTTCCATCAAGGGAAAAAGAAATTATAGAGTAATGTTAAGGCCTTCCTTAAGCACATCGCAAAAAGCTTAAATTCACACAAAACATTCTATTAGGGATGAATCATCAAACAAATCATGCCCAAGGTACAATAGAATACCTTGTAATAATAGCGGTAGTGGTTGTAATTTCTTTGATAGTTGTTTCAATGATCGGCGGAATGACTGGCTCATCCGGAGACATCACAAAAACCACGAGCAAAATATCTTCTTCCACTCAAGCTATTGCGGTCATAGATACTCTGGCTGCTACGACTGGACAAGGAGCATTCACTCTCAGAAATAACACCGGCGAAACGATTACAGTTAATTCAATAAGTGTGGATGGAACGCCAAAGCCCATAAACACCCAAATGGCGCTAAGCGATCAAAAAACATTTTCTGTGACCGGGCTTATACCTTGTTCAACAAACCAAAAATCATATAATATCTCAATAACTTACACATCATCATACGGGATCACAAAAACAGAAGATCTTGGAGAGCAAATAATCAGTTGCGAAGATACAATAGCAGTTGCAGGCGCAACGCAAGTTTGCGGCAATAACCTGTTCGAAGGAACTGAGAAATGCGATGGAACTGATCTCAACTCGCAAACATGCATTACAAAAGGGTTCACAAGCGGCACCATAACATGTCTGACAAATTGCATTGATTTCAATACGACGCAATGCGTAAACGACTCTTCGCCTCCGAGCATAGCACTCTTAAGCCCTATTTCAAATGGAAACGCGAATAACGGAATCGTTGATTTCAACTTTATAGTAAATGACGCATCAAACGTTTCAAGTTGCACGCTCTTTGTTGATGGATCCTCAAAAGGAGTCTTGCCTAGTCCTCAGAAATCCCCAACGGTCTCAAGCTTTCCTCTAAAAGACATAACCCCAATTTCAATAGCGGCACACGCTTGGGACATTAATTGTGTTGATCAGTACGGAAATTCCGGATTAAGCGGCTCGCCAAGAACACTCAACTACACTGCAATATATTTACAGCAAACTGATGGAAACGTAGCAAACGATTCTAATCTTGTGAGTGGAATAAACCCTTCCAAAAATAGTTCGCTTACTTACAATTATAATTGGTACAAGGACAACTTACTCTATGCAACTACGCTTTTAAATGATTCAAGGCTGAGATTTTATTGGCCTATGGACAATGACGCGCTTGATTATGTCCAGACCTCTGATGGCACTATCAGTGGGGGAGCAATTGTCGATGCCAATGGAAAAGTCGGAAAGGCATACAATTTCCCTTCCACAGGAAGCTACATGGCCATTCCAAGCGGCTGCGTGTATGGCAACCCTTGTACCACAGAGCTGAACCGGCTCATTGGGCATGGCTATGGATACGAGCCCGGCGGATGGGGCCCGGGGGTCGCGAACACGACAGGATATACAATAGCATTATGGATTAAGCTGAACGCGCCCATAACTCCTGCGGACACCGCCACGAGAGTGGTCTTTTGGGGAGGCAACGGGATTCATCTGCAATTTAACAATGCATCGGTCCCCGCGGTCGCATACGGTGGAAGGCTGGTACTCGAACAGCACAACTTCAACTATCCTGACGGTTCTGCTAGCACGACGGCGAATTGCATCTCGGATGCGACCACATGGGATGCAAACAGATGGTATCACATAGCGGTAGATTGGAACCTTACAACACTGAAATTATATGTCAACGGGGTTTTGCAGTCTTCGCAGCCGGCAATGAGCCTGCCCCCAAGGGACTGGTGGATGGTAGGCAACATGGGAGTAGGGGGCGTGATTGATGGGACGCTGCCGCTCAATGGGTCAGTCGACGAGCTCATGGTATTTGACCAGGCCCTTAATCAAGCCGATATCAACAAGCTCTACTATGGCGGACTTTACGGCGGAGACAAAATGGGGCCTAGCCAGACATCTGTAGGCGAACAGTGGAAGGTCGGATACAAAACTAGTTCCGGAACTACTTGGAGCAGCGACACTAATTCAAATAGTGTGCTAATAACGAACTGAAATAATTAGAGAATTGAAAATAAAAAATATTAACTTACTTTCCTTTTTCCTGTATTCGCCTATCAACCAAATCTTTCACTTGCGAGAGCGTTGCAAACTCCAAAGGATTAATCGAATTAATTATATACTTGAGTTCTTTTAGTTCTTCTTTTGTCGCTGTCCTTGAACGCATGTCCTCAAGTTGCGCGCTCATGAGATCCAACTTCTGTTTTGCCCCTGCAAGTTCTTCTCCGCTCGCGCCGCCTGTTTGCTGGCTGATTGTCTGATTCATTGAAACCTTATCTTCAATGGTTTTTATTTTTTTGTTAAGAACAATTAAGTTTCTGCCGAGAATCTTTTCATTTCTCACCAAGTACTTCATTTTTTGGGTCAAAAGGAGAATGCTTGAATTTAGCGCCCTAATATCTTCTCTTACCCCTCCGCCAGGAACTCCACCTGAAACGTTTTGGGTAGGCATTCCGCCCTGTGCTTGTCCAGGGGGCGCGGATCTTTCAGGTCTAGGCATCAAATCAACTCAAGTATAAAACGTTTTCCAAATTCTGCGGGCTACTATTAAATAGGTATTGATACTTAAAAAAGTATTGTATGGCCAAAAACGCGTCAAAGGCAAAAGACCCTAAAAGCGCTAAACAAGCTATTTCTGCCGAAAAAAATAATATCCTTAAAATCACAGACCTGTCCGTTCCAAAAGGCAAAATGAAAGCGCTTTTGCTTGACGTATCCTATGCCGATAAGGCAGACAGATCGGTGATCAGGCTTTATGTTACTGAGAATAAACGCAGATTCTGGATAGAAGATGATGATTTTTTCCCTTACCTTTATGCTCTGGTTGATCTAAAGCAAAAAGAAAAAATGATTCAAAACCTAATCGAACACACTTTTTCCCAGGAAGAAAAATTCAAGGCAATTAAAGTAGAAGACCAAAAAAAAGAGGTAAATGGAAAAGCCATGCTCAAGATGAGTTTTGCCAAAGTATCGCACTTAATACAGGCGAGAAATCTCCTGCCGGAAATGGGAATAGATAAGAGGGAATATGACATCCCTTTTGCCAAAAGATATTTGCTCGACAAGAGGCTTGAGCCCTGCAACTGGATAGAAATGGATATTGTCGGAGAAGAGATCGCAGAGGTTATTGAAGGAAAAGAAGAAGGAACTGATAATGAAAGTGCTAGCGAAGAAGAGGAAATGGAAAGCGACGCTTCCCAAAAAATAGAGGACGACAAGCTCGCAAACGAAGAAGAGGAAAAAAAAGAAAAGCAAAGAGTATTTATCGCAAAGAACATACATAACGCTAATGGGCCTTTCTCAGTAGAAATGATTTCCTTCGACCTTGAAACCCATGTTGGAAAGAAATTCACAATAGGAATTGAACCGATACTTATGGTATCTGCGGTTAGGGAAAAAAGCGGCAGGGTTATTTCTTATGATACTAAAGAAGTCAAGGGACTGGAACTTGTCGAGAGCGAAAAAGAGCTTGTTGAAGAAATACACAAGGAACTAAATGACGCGGATATTGTGATTACCTATAATGGAGATAATTTTGATTTTCCTTACACAAAAATGAGGGCGAAAAAACTTGGCACGCGCTTTTTGGTAAACGGCAAGGATATCAGGATACAAAGACACGGTCTTGACAACGCAGCAAAATTGTTTGGAGTACAGCACGTTGATGCCTTCCAAGTGATGAGATTCCTCCAGAGAACGGGATCAGTTAACACAGTAAAACTTGACATTGAAAGCGTATCTGAGAATGTTTTCGGAGTGTATAAAGAAAAAGTGTTCCCTTGGGAAATAAACGAGGCGCACGAGAGCCGGGATGAGGAGAAACTTGAAAGATTAGTTGACTACAATCTAAAGGACTCGGAAACAGCGTATAGAATTGCAAAAGAGTTTTTGCCTCTTTTCATTGAAATATCAAAACTTACTTCCCAAACACTCTTTGATTCCACTAGAAACTCTACCTCCTCAATGGTTGAAGATCTCTTGCTAAAAGAAGCACACACTAAAGGACTGATTGCGCCTAACAAACCAAAAGAGCTTGAGATACGCGAACGACTGCTTAACCCAATCAAAGGGGCTTTTGTAAAAGAGCCTGTTGCAGGACTCCACGAAAAAATAGCTGTCCTTGATTTTGCTTCGCTTTACCCGAGCATCATCATTTCCCACAATATTTCACCCGAAACCCTAAATTGCGTTCACCCTGAATGCAAAAAAAATGTTAGTCCGGATGGAACTTGGTTTTGCACGAAAGAGAAAGGATTGTTCCCAGATATTGTTGAAAAGATGCTAAAACAGAGACTTGTATTGAAGGCGGAATATAAGAAAAAGAAGAAAGAAGGAATTGAGGATAAGGTGTTTTTTGCGAAACAGTGGGCGCTCAAAATTGTATTGAATTCAATGTATGGGTACCTTGGGTATGGGAGAGCAAGATGGTACTCTAGAGACTCGGCAAGCGCCGTCACTTCTTGGGCGAGAGGGTATATACAGGACACAATAGCAAAAGCCGAAGAAGCTGAGTTTAAGGTTCTTTACGGAGACACTGATTCGTTGTTCCTCATGATGGGCACAAAAACTAAAGACGATGTTGGAACATTTGCAGAAAAAGTGAACAAGGATCTTCCCGAGGATATGGAGCTGGAAGTCGACGGGTTCTACAAAAGAGGAATATTTGTTACAAAGAAAGAGGGCGGCGCTGCAAAGAAAAAATACGCGCTCATTGACGAGAAGGGTGCGCTGAAAATTGTCGGGTTTGAGTATGTGAGAAGGGATTGGTGTAATGTAGCGAAGGATACTCAGAAAAAAGTCATTGAGATGGTGCTAAGCGAAGGCGATCCGATGAAAGCTGTGAAGTTTGTAAGAAAAGTTCTTGATGAACTAAAGACAGGAAAAGTTCCAAAAAAAGATCTTGTAATAATGACCCTCCTTCAAAGAAAACCAAAGGATTACGATTCAATCGGACCTCACGTTGCTGCCGCGATGAAAGCTATTGAAAGAGGAAAGGATCTTGGAGTAGGCTCCATGCTTTCTTTCATTATTACAAAAAATGGGAAAAGCATTTCAGATAGGGCGGAACTTGAAGAATATGTGGAAGAAGGAAATTATGATCCTGATTATTACATAGAGAATCAGGTATTACCCGCTGTGATAAAAATTGTGCAGGAACTGGGGTACACCAAAGAGGATCTGCTACATGGCGGCAAGCAATCAGGATTAACCCAGTGGTTCTGAAAGAACCACGCATCGTTCGCCCAAGCAAAGGCGTAGCCTTTGCGGTGCGACGCAAACCAATGGTTTGCTACGCTAGGCGAAACCTGGCGCGGAAAACAGACTGGCCTTTCACAGTGGGGTTGAAAAGTTTATATACTAAAAAGTTGTTCTTATTGCATGGGAAAGTCTTTTTCACGCGCGCAGGCACCCAGCGGGGCACAAGGAACAATTGAATACCTCGTCATAATCGCGGTTGTCGTTATTATTGCGCTTGTTGTTGTTTCTTTGCTTGTCGGGATGACCAGCCAGAGCAGCGGGGTTTCTTCGAATGCCTCGCAACTCAGTGCGCTCACCGCAGCGGTTGCAATAACCGATGCCGCTTCAACACTTGACGGAAATATCTTCTTAAACCTAAAAAACAATACCGGAGAAACCATCACCATACTATCGGTAGGAAGCGGGGACAAAAACATTTCAAACCTCGGTGAAACAATCGCGCAAGGGGCGACACTTGCAATAGCATTTGATCCGCCTGCGCCATGTAATGCAGGAGACACGGTGACAAAAACCATTGTAATAAAATACAGGACACAATCCGGAATTGAGAAAACGCAGACAATAGAAAATCTTCAAATGACATGCCAGGACTTTAATGCAAACGAAGGAGTGCAAAACACTACCCAAGGCCAAACACCCCCTGGACCCGCTCCTGATACTACTCCTCCTTCGATAACCCTTAACACTCCTCTGCCTTATTCAAGCGTAAACCCGATAGTGACGCTTAACTTTACTGTAACTGATATTGTAAGCACCATACAAAACTGCGTGCTAAAAATTGACACGACTGATAAAAATACTCTCACAACAATAACCAGCGGAATCGCTTTTGACGTCACAAACACGCTCACAATCGGAACACACGACTACAACATGAGATGCACCGACGGCAACAACAATACAACCAGCATCGCATCAACCGGGCAAATAACAATCACCGCTCCGCCACAACAAAGATCAACATACCTTTCAAGTAACACTGACTTCAACCAAGGAACATTCAACCAAACAATTCTTGGAAGCATAAAGCCAAGCGGAGAACTTGATTGGAACGCGCTTGACCATGGAAATGAACTCCTAACTAGTAGTTCTCTTGCCGCCAATTTGGTTGCACTTTGGCGCATGAACGGAGATTATACTGAAGAAGTTTCAACACAAACAGGATCTACAGATGGCACGCTTGGAGGATTTACGACAGGATTATGGGATACCCAGTCAGGCAGCTTTACAGGAAGCGGATCACGCTATTACACTAGCCTTTTGCCGCTCACAACATCAGACAACTCTTTCACGATTTCTGCGTGGGTAAAAACTTCAGGCACTGGGGACGGCAGGATATTTGGAGAGAGTGATTCAGGTAACAGTGTCGCCCATTCCTTATGGGTGACAAGCACAGGAAAAGCATACTTCCATGAAGTCTCCGGAACAAACCCTTCAATTATAGGAAACAGGACCATAACAGACGGGCAATGGCACAATATAACAGTAACTGCAAATTCCACGACAACGACAATTTTTATAGATGGAATCCAAGACATGAACGGGGCAACGCAAACATTTTCCGGAACTCCGACAAGAACTGTAATAGGCGGAAACAATGACGGAACATACCCGTACCGCTACACAGGAAACATCGAAAACGTCGCGGTGTGGGATAGAACGCTTTCTTTTGCAGAAATGCAGCAAGTCTACCAATTCGGGAGAGGAAACTGGCTCGACAACAACCTTGTCGCATATTACAAGTTCAACGAGAAGAGCGGGACAACAATAATTGATTCAGCCAGAGGAAACAACGCAACGCTAGTAAACAACGCCGATACAGATTCAACCGGAATTTGGGATACAAACGCGCTTCTTTTGAATGGATCAACGGAAAAAGTTAACATAGGCAATATAGGCATAAACGCACCTTACACAATTTTAACTTGGATAAAAATTAATGATTTTAGCGTTGCAAATCAAACCCCTATGTTCTTGTCAGGAACTATTGGAGGGGCATGCGGCCACACTGCACTTCAAATCAGCCCCAATTATTCAAGTGCACGAATAGATTTTGGAAACGCCTGCTCCACAAGATTTTCAAGCAACCAAAATGATCTTTTTGAACGCGGCAAGTGGTACCACCTGGCGATAACCCTGACAGCCGACAATAAAACAAATGTTTACAGAAACGGTCTTAGCACAAGCACCATAATGGATCAGCCGCAGGACATCGTTAGACCGCTAAGTAATGTGGTTCTCGGACAAGGAGGATGGGCTGCAAGATATTTCCCCGGAAACTTGGAGGACGTAAAAATATATTCCAGAGTGCTTACTCTGACTGAGATCCAGGAAGATTACAATCGCGGACTCTTCAACGCAAATTATACTTCCAAAGCAATTGACCTGACTAGCACAAGCACAGTTTTCAATTCAGCGAGATTCAACACCAACAACGGTACTGACAAGAACGGGCACATTTATGGAACGCAAATAGAACCTACAATAGAGAAAGACCTCAACACGGGTCTTGTTGGATTATGGCACTTGAATGAATCAAGCGGCCCGTTCACAGATTCGAGCGGCAAGTCAAACACAGGAACAAATAATGGGACAACCCTCACCACAGGGATATGGGGAACCAATGCAAGAAATTTCACACCAAGCCAGTACATATCCCTTGCGAATACCTCAAACTATGCAACAAGCAGAACATTTTCATTTTGGATGAAAACAACCACTAAAGTAGGGGGTAATCAAAACAGAATCTATGATGAAACCAACGGCGGCAACTATAACAAAGGATTAATGATAACCGAATCGAGCTCAGGCGTACTAGATGCCATATTTATACACTCAGCCTATGCCGAAGCGAGGGCAATAAGAGACGTTTATGATGGAAGATGGCACAATATAACAATCGTAATAGACCTGACCTCTAATCCAAAATCAAACAGCCTCTACATTGACGGCACATTTGAAAGCATTGCAACATTCACTCCAGGAACCTTAACTCCTTATCCTCCAACAATAGGGGCACCCTCCTTTGGATTTTCGGGCGCTTTGGAAGAATTTGCAATCTGGAACCGTGCGCTTGACGCAAACACCGTGAAAGAACTTTTCAACAAGGGCGCTGCAAGGATTGGAATCAAATACCGCTCCTGTCTTGATGCAACATGCTCCACAAACCCCTCATGGACTCCTGCTGCGGATTACAACTACTCCCACCAAAACTACTTTGATACTTCGGGGCTTTCAACCAACAGATATTTCCAATTCCAAATCAAGCCAACGCTCTACCAATTCCCGGACGGAAACTACTATCCTAATGCGTTTGCAACTCTAAAAGATGTGAACATTGTTTATACAAACTAATCTCTAAATCGACCCCCCAGCTACCTTTTATCCTTTTTGAACAATATTTTTCTTATGAAACTCAAATGCCTCGGGGTTGAAAGCACAGCACACACTTTCGGCGCGAGCGTTGTCGAATCTGATATTTCCCAAAAAGGATATGAGAAATCAACATGCGATATTCTCAGCAACGAGAAGGACACTTACACCACCGAAAAAGGAGGATTAATTCCTCGCGAACTTGCAGAGCACCACTATAAAGTAGCACCAATTGTTGTCAAGGAAGCTCTTTCAAAAGCAGGAGTGAAGTTAAGTGATATTGATATTATTGCTTTCTCCCAAGGCCCCGGAATAGGAAACGCACTTAGATGCGGAGCTGTCACTGCCCGCCAACTCGCACTCTCAACAGGAAAACCTCTCATAGGAGTGAATCATTGCATCGCACACATAGAGATTGGACGTAAACTTTGTGCAGCCACTGATCCAGTAATGCTTTATGCGAGCGGAGCGAACACCCAAATAATTTGTTACGAGAACGAGTACTACAGGGTTTTTGGGGAAACAATGGATATTGGGATTGGAAACTTTCTTGATAATTTTGGAAGAGAACTTGGATTAGGGTTCCCAGCGGGACCGGTGCTTGACAAAGAGTACTTCAAGGGAACAAAACTAATTAATCTGCCTTATACTGTCAAAGGAATGGATCTTGCGTTCTCCGGACTTTTGACCTCGGCTAAAAAAAATATTCCTTTAATTGAAAATGGAAAGATGAAAAGAGAAGATCTAATACACTCAACTCTACATAACGCATTTGCGATGTTGACAGAAGTCACTGAAAGAGCGCTTGCGCATACAGAAAAAAAAGAGGTTATCCTTGGCGGAGGAGTTGGTTGCTCCAAAGCACTCCAAGAAATGGTTGGAAAAATGTGTGAAGAAAGAGGAGCAAAACTTTTTGTTCCACCTAGTTCGGTGATGGCGGATAATGCCGCGATGATTGCTTGGACTGGACTAGTTCTAAATACAAAAGGACACAAACTCAACCCTTCAAGCGCAAAGATACTTCCAAAACAAAGAACGGATGATGTGAAAGTTGATTGGAGATAATCCAAAATTATTTTTTCTTGTCAAAATAAGTGTAAACAATCAAACCTGTTGCAAAGAAACCTAAACCAACTATCATTAGCGGAACCTTTACCCCAAGCACCATTATAGGGATCCAAAATTGGGTAAGAAACATTGCCAGACAAAACGTTGCGCCAAATACTGCCAAGAGCGGGATGTTCTTGAAATTGAGCGGAGAGAAGACTATTTTTTGCTGGTTCTTTCTGTGCATCGGAACGACGCCGCGGTGGTAAAGTGATTTTACAAAAAGCCCGTGCTGTTCCACCAAGTGTGAATTTGAATTGCTTTCGTCAAGCCTTATTTTTATCAAAGAAATGTTTGCAAGAGCGAACACCAAAAACGTGCCCATGGTTGTTAAAGCCCCCATTATCTCAAGATCGCCCATGAGAACAAAAAGCAATGAAACTGAAAGGATAAGGAGGATTGCATTCCTTGGAGTATGGCGTTTGCTTGCTTCTGAAAACATCTTAGGAAGCCAGCCATCCTTTGACATCCCGTACACAAATACGCTCGCCATTACAAACATTCCAAGTATTGTACTTGAAGTGGCAAATAGAGCAATTATACTTAGAAGGACCCCCGCCCCCGGTGCGATTGCTTTTTCTGCAACTAACGCTAGCGGTCCTTGAGTGAGCGCAAGATTTGGATTTGCTGCAGAAGCAAGTTCGGCAGGAGTTATAACGCTCACCGCGACCACTGAGACGAGCATGTAAAGGATTGTTGCGAACCCTAAGGAAAAGATTATTGCCTTAGGAACATTTCTATTCGGCTCCTTTATTTCGGCTGAAAGTCCGCCTAGGCCCTCAAATCCAAGGAAGGCGAAGAATATCAGAGAGGCCCCTGAAATTATTGGCCAAAATAATGCGAACCCGCTTTCGCCATTTACGCCAGTAAAAAGGTCAACGCTTCCGACAAATCTTGCTCCAAAGAATATCACTAGCAGAAGGCCTAGCACTGCACCAATTGTAAGGGCGGCTTCAAGCTTCGCGCTCTTTTGTACACCCAAATAAGAAACAGTGGCGCAAAGAACTGTGATGCCAAATGCGAAGAGCACTGCGGGGAGATCCAAAAACAGTTTGAAATATGAAGCAAATCCCCATGCGACTGCAGAGATTGAAAAAAGGAATATTAAAATGAAAACGTATCCGCTCATGAACGAGAGAAGTTTGTTATGAAATGCTTTGTATACATAAAGGGATTCTGCGCTTGACCTTGGAAATCTTGAAGAGAGTTCAACATAGGAGAAAGCTGTGGTGAAGGCAATTATTGCCGCTACAAGAAAACTCATCCATAAAGCGTTGCCTGTGATGCCCGCGGTGACACCTATTAGGGCATAAATCCCGGCGCCAATTATCGTGCCTACGCCGTACACTACCGCTTCCTTAAGTGAAATTGTCCGCTCAAGTTCCATAAAAAGAGCACCTTAAAATCGGCTTCTACTTTTTGAGTTTTTTCCTAAAATGATTGAGCGCGGAGTAGTGGCTATTTGAAGAAATCCTTATTGAACCTGTTTTGAGGTTAGTTACGCGCTTTGTTTGGTGAAGCTTTTCCTTTGGAAAAATTATTGAAGTAATCAAACTTGGACCGTACATCTGCTGACGAAACTGTCTGGTTTGGGAGAACATGTAAAAGCTCACCAAAATGAATGCGAAAAAACCGATGAAATTGAAGGGAAAGGGAACTATGTTAATTTCAGGGTCAAGATAGAGGTAGATGCTTACCGCAAGGATTGCTACAAAGACCATCTCGGCAATGTAAAGCCCGTAAACCTGCCTGTTTGCTCCAACGATTTTTAGCTTTGATTCCAGAAGAACAACGCTAAAAAGATCTCTGTGAATCTTCATTACAAGAGCATCTCTTCTTGCTATGGCGAAATAAACCACCACAAAAAATATTACCATTCCCCAAAACCACATTACGTTTTGGATTGGAGCAATTTCTGAAAAGAAAATCACTTGACCATCGAGGAACTGGATTGCCACTATCTTATAGAGCAAGTAAAGTATTAACGAAAGGAGAAACATTTCTTCAAGTACAAAAAGCATTGCGTTCCTTGGTTTTGAAAAAACCCTGTTTTTATGTTCAAGCGACAAAATAATCACCTATCAGCAAAAGCGAATTCTCTTTCAAACTAAGGTAAATGTAGTAAATAAAGCTTTCCCCAAAAATCAAAGAGAGATTGAACTCGCATAAACAAACAAGAAATAAAGAACATTTCTCGGAAATAAAGTATTTCCTAAAGAAGCAAACTATTTTTAGCCGAATTTTAGTAAAATTGCACGCTATTTGTGCTTTTCTGCCCATTTTTTTAGCAAGTCGATAATCTCAACGAGCTTTTCAGCACTATCAGTCAGAGCATACTCTGTTTTTACTGGAGTGCCAAGCACTAAGCTTTTTGTAATTAGGCCATTTCGTTCAAGATCCTTTAATCGAGTAGAAAGTATGCGCGGATTTATTGACGGAATGTCTTTTATGAGCTCATTAAATCGGCTTCTATTTTTTCTTGAAGAAATTGAATCGATAATTAGTAAATCAAATTTTTTTCCGGCCAATTTTTGGGCCTTTAACAAAGGATCAGATTTTTCAAAAACTCTCGCCATAAAACCACCCACAACCTTTCAAATCGCCTGTAAAACCAATCTCAAACCGGTGCGAAAAATATCATTCGCAATCCTAATTCACTATACAATGTATAGTTAGTAACATTTTTAAAGTTAGTTATTAAAATGGGGTGTGCAAGTTAATGGATAGGTGTATCAGATATGGATTGGATGAATTTCGTAAACACGGCAAAAGCTGCTGAATTCGAATTCAGAGCTAGAAGCTATAGTGGGACATTGCTTGCTATAGTCCAGGAGATATCAGAGCACAACACTCTTTCCAATTGGGTAAGAGAAACTAACACTAGAATCGTACAGTAAGTGCGAAACAGAGTTAGTTCGATAGAATTGGCTTCCGACACAAAAAGCGAATTCTAAATTGCTCTGAAAAAAAGTGGATAGGAATTGCGCCAGACAGTAAGTCTTGGGGTTGGTATTGGCGCACTCCCTGATTTTTTAAAAATCATTGATCTTAGCGGAAGCGAGGGTTCCTAGTGGGATAAATGTGCTAAATAAGCGAAAGAAGCAAGAAATAACCCAAACCAATATTAAGGAGCTAAACACACATATTGAGAGGGCAGCCTCACTTGAGAGCTATATCGAAGCCAAAGCAAAGTCAAGAATAATGAAATTAGGCGTTATTTATGGTAGCAGGCATCGTTAATATTGAAGATGCATGCAAAATAAGCGTAATAAACGAGCAGCACGCAATGCTTAATGAGGGGAAAGTGGACTTAGATGATCACCAGAAGATTCATGCCTGAAAAGAGAGCGCCCAACTTGGCTGAAATGAACAAGCAAAGACTTAGAGCGGCGCAGGCGAAAGCCAAAGAAAAAGTGATCAAGGGAAAATCAAAACAACCGCTCAATTACGAGCAGGCATCAGAAATGTTCATGAAAGAGCACAAAATCCAAGAACAGACATTCGGGATTATGGAATACTCTTACAAAAAAATATTTACCCAAATGGGAAAAGAAATTCAGACACAGGTTCAGCGCGCAGCTGAAGAGCTTTCAAAAGATGCAAATGTTCCTTACATCAAGGCGTACTCTTTTGTGCAGTGGGCGAACTGGGAAATCTATCGAAGAGAAATGCAAAAGAAAGAATGACTCCTTTAACCCCTCAGATTAAATATCACCGCAACGCTTAATTCTTTTATGAGCCCCAGAGGAAGAAAAAGACTTCTAAAAACTTTCACGTCAAGGATGCAGTCGTTTCTTGGAAGCATCAGGAAAGGAAAAGGCGAAGGTAAAACGTACGAAACACTTAAAGGTAATTCTGAAGAAATGAAAATCGGAAGAGGACCTAATAAGCACTTAGTAGAAAAAAGAGGGCAAAGAGTGGAAAGGGCGGCGAAAGCAGAACGAGAACTAATTGATTATTTGAAGCGGATGCGTTCAACGACAAAGAATTTTTCACTTGTACAGGTTCACGGCGAAGTCATGAAAAAAACAATAGGGGTTCAAGAATATTTTGAAAGGCCGAGAATCAATGATCTTATCAGCTACATAACTTCAGCTGGGTCATTAACCCAAGGTGGAAAAAAGTTCACAAAAAGAGATATCGAAATATGCAAGAAATTTATCAAAAACCCGGTGAACAAAAATATCACTGTAAAAAAACTCGCGCAGGCGAGGGACGAAATAAGCGGTCTTCTCAACAACAACACCCATGCAAGAAATATGTTCAACACTAGCATCATCGTACTTGGAATAAATGCAGATGGAAGATTGAGGCTTGCAATAGTTGACAGCATGTGAGATGATACAATGCCCCACTTACAGCAAGGAAATAAAACAATCTCGTTTGGAAACAAACGACATGTCGTTTCCATCACAAATACTTTTCAGAGGCATAGCGAACGCGAGCACATAAAAAACGCGGTAAGGCATCACTTGGTGAAACTCACCCCTCAGGGAAAAATAAAGGCGCGAGAGATTGGTAAAAACCTCCCAAAAGATAGAACACTCAAAATCTATTTTTCTCCCTCAATAAGGACGAAGCAAACCGCCCACTATTTGTACCGCGGGCATAATGAAGCGGGCGGAAGCGCGGCGAGGTATTTTTCAAAAGGCACCAAGGGAAACTTGGGATCAAAGCGAGTTGGCGAAAGAGAAGAACTCATGGGAAAGCATCTTTTCAGGGACGAGAAAAGAGTGCAGGAAGAATACTCAAAAGTTGGAAGAGATAATGCGAAGATGGTTAGAAACTGGATTGATGGAGATTACAAAGATATCACCCTTTCGCCTAAAATTATTTCAAAAGATATTGCAAAAAGCAGAGTTGTTCTTGGTCAGCGCGCAGCTGGAATGGGAGTTAAGGGTTACCAGATAATGAACATTGGCCACGACTGGCAAATAATGGCGCTCTTTGAGTTCTTGACAAAAAAGAAATTCACAAACATTGGGGTAACAATGCCTTTGCCAAATGAAGGATTCACTATCCACCACACTGCGAGTGGCAGGGCGATACTTGAGTACCAGGGACAAAAATTTGATGTTACCAGGGCTTTAAAAAAAGCCCGAAAATTCTAGTTTAAGAGTTTTCTATTCGCCAATGACACGTTTCCAAAATACAACGCTTCCATTCACTTTCTGATAACTTCAAATCCCGCAAAACAGCGGTTTTGATAGAACACTTCTAAGCCCGACACCCGCCCGCTTAGAGACAATTCTTGTGCGGAGCTGGCTTTTACTGCAAGGAGTTGACTTTTACTGCAATGTAATCGACAGGAATATTAGAGCCGCTGTCGTAAAAATAGATTATCAGCCAATTCTGCACTCTGGAATCATAAAAGAGCTTATCTATATAAAAAGACGAATTCGGATAAGTTGAATAAATCTGGTCCATTTCCCCACTTAAAACGCCATTTATGTCATTTACAAGCATTGCTCTCATAGGGTAACTAGTATTTTCCGTTGTAGTGAATTGATACCCAACCTTAAAATTTGTTGAATTATCACTTATACTTGAAACACTGACTTTCGAACCGTTGCGCAAAGTAGCCTGGGGCTTTTCAACAAAGGTTACTTTGGTTTTTGTTGCTTCAAGCGCAAGCGGAACAGAATAACCAAAAGAAATTTTCTTTTCTATGGAGTTGATTGTTACATTGGTCGTATAATCATAAAAGGTCGCTTTCAATAGGTAGTCTCCGGGCACCGTGGTTTTTATGCCCCCATCTATGCCGACTTCGCAAAGACTTGTCCCATATAAATCAAAACCAGACAATACACAACCCTGGTAAAGATATTTGCCATTTCCATTGTAATCTGAAACTACATTGTTATTGCTATCCAACAATGTAAACTTAACGCTGTAATTTCTAAGACTTTGCGGCAATTTCGAATCGTTGTTGAAGAGAAAGTAAACATCATCCAAAGCCATCCCGGGGCTTTTCAAATTGGCGTAGTAATATTGCACGATGGAAGAGCCCAGTCTTATTTGCGGTTCTACCTTGTCAGCCCAATTGTAGTTGGCCAAGTTGTTTGCCACAATACAGCCGGTAGTACAACAGTTATTCACATCGCTTGCCTGAGCGAAATTGCCATCGCATGACTGCGTTGCAGGGCAAACAGAGCCCCCTTGCGGTGAGCATGTTTGAAGAGGGATTGCGCAGGCCACGGAGCAACACTTGGATGAATCTGTGGCTGTTAGCAAGTTTCCATTACAGGTTTGACTACTTGTGCATGAAAAACCGTTTTGCTGTAAGCAGGTTTGCTGCTGAATAGGACCTGTCTGAACAGGGCCAGTCTGAACAGGACCCGTGGGAATTGTACAGCCCGCCAAAACAATCGCTAGCGCAAGAACCAAAACAAGCGCCAAAATCTTTTTCATGAACTAGATAACAATCTGGTTCTATTTAAAGCTTTGCATGAGCAAGGCTTTGTATCTTATCTCAATATAATGTTCATTCTAGGAATTTAGTTATGCCCCTACAAGATAATTGTGTGCTAAAAATTTCTGCGAATCAATGCCGATGCTCGCGCCCACTTCAAGCACAGTGAATTTGTCAGTGCCAATAATGCTCTTCAGATCAAATGGCCCCATAACTGGAAGGCATCTTAAGCGTCATTCCCAAGGGCTTTTGGAGAAAAGTTCTGCCCCATCCTCATCAGCACGTTCTTTTTGTGGCGTGCATCCGAAGAGTAAAGCATGGCAAAGTCAGAATATTCTTTTTTTAGTTGCTCAATAGTAGGCAATTCTCTCGCACCCATCAATCTGTTGAATATGCAAGGATCTCTTACAGCGGCGCGCCCTATCATCGCACCTTGAATTCCAATTCTATTTAGCTCATCCGTTTTTTCCTTAGTATCAATGTCCCCGTTCGCGATGATTATCTTTCCAGTATCAACGCATTCGGCGAACACTGAAAAATCTGATTTGTGCGAATAGGTTTCTACCCCAGTTCTTGCGTGCACTATGAAATAATCGGGGTTTGTGTTGTTTATCAAATTGAGATAAGCCTTCATTTTTTTCTCGTACGCTGTCTCTCCGAGGCGCATCTTTATGGAAACCGAATGATTGTACTTTTTCACTATTTCAATTAAGCGGTTGGTTTTGCTTATCCTTTTCACCATCGCGCAACCCCTGCCGAGTTTTGTTATCTCCGGAGCGGGACAGCCGTAATTGAAATTAAATCCTTCGAACCCGTCGGTGGGCGTAAAATCCTTCAAGAACTTTTCAAGCATCTCTTCTTTTCCGAGAACTAACTGGATTTCTGTAGGGGTGCTATTGAGTATCT
This sequence comes from archaeon, assembly GCA_038046585.1. Classification (GTDB taxonomy): domain Archaea; phylum Iainarchaeota; class Iainarchaeia; order Iainarchaeales; family JAAZKV01; genus JAAZKV01. Next base: position 4,231 of record JBBSVX010000005.1, on the reverse strand, counting down.
TTATCTTGTTCAAAGTGGCCTTATTTTTCCTCGCGAGGCCGTCAATCTTTGCCATCTCCGTGAAAGTCAGTTCCGCGCCGTATTTGAAGCAAAGCGTGCGAAAAGCGTTGTCGGTGTAATCCTCCATCGGGGCAAGCATCCATCTGAACATATTACCAATAAATTCAGGCAACGAAAAGGATTTTAAGGATGCGAAGCGCCAATATTCACAGTGATTTGATGCCAATTATTCGTGCCGGAAAAAGAAAGAGCGGGGCGCCTAGGGAGTATGTCATCCCTGCGGAGCTTTTCGGCCCGAAAGGAAAGATGCCCATCTAGAAAGAGTGGGAAGTGAAGAACAATTACAGGGACTCATTGCCTGCGAGGGTGTTTGACGCCAGAGGAAACCTTACCGCGCACAGGGGAAGCGGAGTGATTTATGATTCGAGAGGAAAAGCAATTGATTCGCCTATTATAGAAAAATTCACCGCCGCTGAGATAGTGGAAGAAATGCACGCCGCTGCCGCGATACAGGGAAGGATGAAGTGGGTTGATAGGAGAGCAAGGCAGGGCGGAGAAGTGCTCGCAAAGCTCGAATCTTTCAAATACGGACAGGAAGCTGATGCAATGAAACTCATA
>JBBSVX010000005.1:0-3603 GCA_038046585.1 archaeon | reverse complement strand
CACTCCTTTCTTTAGAGAAGCTATGCTGATGGGCAGACTCAAGTTCCCCGCTCAGACTCCTCTCACGCTTGAGGTCATCAAGGATACTGCGCAAGGATATTTCTTCAACCATTACAAGACTTTTGCGACTGACAGGAAGAGGAGCTTCAAGGACAGCGAAAGGCAGATATTGAAGCACTCAAACGATCTTGTGCGCGCAAGCGATGCGCGCAATGCGCGAAGATAATTGCAAAATGCACCTGTTATGAAAATGTTGCCCTGCGCATCATCCTTTTTGTAGGAGCTAGTTAATGAACCAAGTATGTGCGGAGTTTCCAATCTGCCAGCCGAGGAAAGGGTAACCGTTATTCATGCTTGTTGAATTCGAATCAATGTTCCAGCTGGCCCCGCTATAAGTAGAAATAGTCTTCATCTCAGCGGTCGTCTTTCCAGTCGCGCGCGGGCTGGTTTGCTGCCCGGAAGTATTCTTGTCCCAGAACGAGTTAGTAATTGTCCCGGGGGTAATTGGAGGCGCATCTGGAACTGCTTGGTAAATCTGCCCGACAAAGCCCCCAAAGTTAAAAGAACCGGCGCGAGGCAATACTTCTCCCGTTGAATAAGAGTTAGAGACCGCCCCAAAATTTGACCCAACAAAGCCGCCCATATTATAATAGCCCGACACGCTTCCAGTCGAATAAGAGTTAGAAATTGACCCACCATTTTGGGTCCCGACAAAGCCCCCGAGGTCCCACTGCCCAGTTATGTTTCCTGTCGCATAAGAACTAGAAATTGTCCCGCCGTCTTGCTTCCCGACTAGCCCGCCCATATAGCTCCAGCCAGACACCCCTCCTGTCGCATAAGAGTTGGATATAGACCCAAACGCATTTCCGACCAATCCTCCAATACTATAATAGCCTGACACGCTTCCAGTCGAATAAGAGTTAGAAATTGACCCGCTCTCTTGGCGCCCGACTAGGCCCCCAACTTCATAAACGCCACTCTGGCCATACACGTTTACGGCTGAATGAGAGCCTGATATTGACCCTCCATTTTGGCGCCCGACAAAGCCCCCGACCCGATAACCATCCATGCCATCGGGAGACTTGGTGCCATATACGTTCCCGGTCGAATAAAAGCCAGAGATTGTTCCGCCCGTTTGCTCCCCGACTAAGCCCCCGACATAATCACGGCCAGTCACATTAACATCAATCAAGCCAAGATTAGAAATGTTTCCCGCTGAAGCGCCGAACAAACCGACATAATAACTTGAAGGCATGTTTATCCTTAAACCAGATATGGTATTGTTATTTCCATCAAAGCTCCCCGAGAACGGATTTCCCAAACCCCCAATTGGCTTAAAGCCCGCGCCGCCATTCCACAGTTCGCCCCCTGCCCGAGTCGCAGAGTACATGTTGATGTCCATTCCAAGCACATAATTCAGGTTAAGGCCAAGATTCATGTCTTGAATCTCCTGCGGGGTGTTTATTATTTTTGGATCGGCAAGGGACCCCACCCCGTTTTGCCTGTTCGCGCGACAAGAAATAAAACTTGTCCCTACAGAACAGTTCCAGTCATAAAAAGATTGCCCAATTAGCACACCAGAGTCTGAGCCCACTAAACAAATGCCGCTTAACGGGGGCGCAGTGAATGTGACGCCATTTGAATCCCCACAGGCGGCTTGCAAGGGCTGCACGACAGCGGATAAGTTTGATGGCTGCGCACCCTGGACGCATTCAATGGTGACGGTTGAAGTATAGATCTTCACCACCCCGTATTCTGACATGGCAGAGACGATGACTTCGCAGGTCTTTGTAGTTCCGACCGCGCCCACGCACGAGCAATTTCCCGCGGCATTTTGCAAAGAAAAAGTCGTGCCTGTGCCCACTGGAAGGTAAGTCGAATCATACACAACGTCTTCCCCGCCGATGCTGATGGATGTAACGCTCAAATTCTGCCCGGAGTTGTTGCCGAGAGTAATCAGCCCGTCACCTTCAATGTCAAGAACGGATTCGGAAATCGAAATCGGACCCGTAGAGGAGCCGATGCCTGCAGAAACGGAGGACAGTTGCTGCGCCGGAGAATTGAAAGTCGTTGTGACCAGAGAAACAACGACAAGCCCTATAACAACCACTACCGCAATGATCACCAAGTACTCTATCGTGCCCTGTGCACCGCGTGCACCTTGTGCGCTTGAGCATGAACGAGAGGGCGAACGAAAATCGGAAGCGGCCATGCTAAATGAAATATTTGAAGGAATATATAAGCCCGCCCCTTAGGACGCAAACACGCAGATTCATTCTTCACCACAGATTCAAGCAAAACCTTAATTACCCCCGGAAGCATAATGTTTCATGGCTCCACAAAAAAGACTTCTTAGCGCTGTAGAGAAAGCAACTAAAGCAAGGGCAATTGCCAAAAGAAAGGGTGCAACCGAAAGGCAGGTGCTTGACCACAAGATAACCCAGTTCCACGCCCAGCGCGAGGCGCTCTTTGCCCTCGAGAAAGAAATAGCAAGAAACCAGGCGAAACTAAGCGAAGCGAAAAAGGCGGGCAATCATAGCGAACGGGTCGCACTAATGTCAAGAATCACCGCGTGCGAATATCAATTGGTGCTTGGGAAACAGTTTAGCGAAAACATTACTGATATTGAAAGTACGTTGAGAAAGTAAAAGCAAATCCAGGTTATGTTTTGCCTGATGCAACCAATAATTCTTTTTGTTTTCTTTTCATTCTTTTAATTGCAATCTCGCGCCGCATTGCCTCTTTAAGCGAACAACACTCTTCTACATAAACTAATTTTAGGGGTAAACGGTACTTGGTATATTTCGCTCCGCGCTTCTTTGAATGCGCCTCAAATCTTTTTTGCACATCTTTACTTGAACCGCAATAATAAGTCGTATCAGCGCATTCAATCAAATAAACATAATGTTTTTTTTGTTTCATGAGTTATTTTTGTTTTCGCAAGTATTTAATCATTCTTGGCGCGGCACTGGCACACCAGTGGTCTTTTTGCAAAGGATTTTAACCAAGCAAGGCGTAATACTTTCAAGTAAAAAGGAGTTTTGAGGTGGAAACATGCCGCACAAGGAACATCTGCGAAAAGCGAGAACAAATCAAACATTAACTAATGCAACTAATTTTAGGATAGTTCAAATGAAGAAACTAAGAGAACTCAAAACGAAACAGGACGCGTTAATCGAGAAGATGAAAACAAGTTCAGACAAGGCCATTGAAAAACAGGCTGATCTTGCAAAAGAGATGCTTAGCGCACACTTGCAAGCCACTCGCGATATGCACCGCGGATACATGGGTTTCAAGAAAAAAAAGTGAAAGATTAGGGAAAAAGCGAAGATTTTATCCTCGCGGGATTCTTCTAATCCTCGATTCCCTATTTGCATGGCCCATGACCCCGTTTCCCCTTAATGCGGCGATGTCTGACATTAAGTTCATCCGTCCTTCTGCGGCTTCTCGGGATAATGCAACTTGCAACTGCCTTGGCTGCCAGTACTTTCTCTTTGCATCACTTATTTCCCTAAGCGCAATCAAAAACTTTGGCGAATCGGTGGTAAAAAGACGCTTCACAGGAAACTCTTTTATCTTGCCCCTTGATTTTAGATAATTGTA
>JBBSVX010000004.1:0-44874 GCA_038046585.1 archaeon | reverse complement strand
CAACAGCATTACTCGAAGAAGAATATGCAAAAAACGACCTTCCTGTTGTTTCGAATTGCTCGGCGCATAGATTCACCGCCGATGTACCAATGATACTCCCCGAGGTGAATCATTCACACCTTGCGATGATAGATCTGCAGAAAAAAAACAGAGGCTGGAAAAAAGGATTCATTGTGGTTAAACCAAATTGCACTTCACAAAGTTACATCCCGCTTCTCTTCGCCATCCAAAATAAGGGATATGCGTTAAGCAAAGTGATACTTACAACAATGCAGGCTATTTCAGGAGCGGGATACCCTGGAGTAGCGTCGCTTGACATGGTAGACAACATTGTTCCATTCATTTCAGGAGAAGAAGAAAAATCAGAAAAAGAACCTCTCAAAATAATGGGAAGAGTAAAAGACGAAAAATTTGCAAACCTTGAAGGGCTTAAGATTTCCGCGCACTGCAACCGCGTACCCGTAGTTGACGGACACACAGTGTGCGTAAGCCTCGAATTTGCCGACAAAAAAAACAAGCCAAGCAAAGAAGAGATTATAAAAATCTGGAGAGAATTCTCTTCGCTCCCGCAGGAGCTTAAGCTCCCTTCCGCTCCGCTTCAGCCGATATTTTACGCCGAAGAAGAAAATAGGCCGCAGCCAAGAAAGGACCGTGACAGGGGAAATGGAATGACTATCACCGCGGGCAGATTAAGAGACTGTAATGTATTTGACTATAGATTTGTCGGATTAAGTCACAATACCGTTCGCGGAGCAGCAGGCGGAGGAATACTTAACGCCGAGCTTCTAAAAGCCAAAGGCTATCTTTAATCAAGTTGGCAAGCAAAGATTAATAGCCATAAAAAGCGATACTTAGTATATGCCTAAGAGACAAGGAAGCGCTGCAAGGGCACTCAGCAAAAATTTCAAAAATGACGCAAGAAAGCTTGGCACCGCGATAATGGATTATGAACGCGAATCCCAACGAAGCGGGCCCCATTCGGCAGAAGCAAAACTTGCACTAGTGCATGCACTGACAAAAGAAAGCAATTATTTCAATTCAAATTTCAAAAGAATGGCAAGCATCAGGCAATGGGCGCTAAAAAGAGGAAACACCAAACTTGTAAAAGAGGCAGAACTGGCCATGATACATTTTGACGCAAAATTTGACGAAGCAGGAAAAAAGCAGAAACAAGTCATAGAGCTAATGAAAAAAGAAAGGTAAGGGGAAGGATTATAATCATCAAAGAAAGGTAATTGTTATGGGACTACCAAAAACAAGTAGAATTCATGCGAAATTCATAAAAACAAGGGAATCCTTTTTTGACGCGCTTAAGGAAGCCAATATGACCCGCTCCGGATCCACAAGGACCCTTGAAGACACCCAAAAAACACTTAATGCGCTTAACGCACAGCACAAATACTTTCTCGCTGAAAGACAAAGACTTGCGAACATGCGCAACTGGCTCGATAACAGGGGAAATAATGCGGACGCAAGAATCCTCCAGAAAAGAATTCATAATCTTGAAAAAGAAGACAAAGGAACTTTTGCGCGAGCAAAACTTTTGGATTATTATTTGAAGAAAGCGAGAGGCGAGTGATAATTATGCCACTAAGACCAATTAAACTTCCAAAAATAAAAAAACCCACTGCTGCGATGATGATGCACGCAAAAGAACTTTCACGCGCAAAAGCCGAAAATATCAGCGAATCAAAGATTCTTGGCCCCGGGCATATACTTGCGCAGGAAGCGGAACTGGCAATGTATCGACACGCAATGAACCTTGCAGAAGAACTGTGGAAGCACTACAACAACCAAATAATTAGATCCAGGAAACCAAGCACAAGAATGGGACAAGCAAGAGACCAGGCGGAAAAGGATTTCAAAGCGTTCAGCCAAAAGCAAGATACACTCAGAAAATATATTGACAAAAAAATTACTCCTACAAAAGTCAAGATGCCCCTTAACCAAAAAAGACGCGTAGGGATAGACCCGGCTGATTACTGGAAATACAATTAATAAAAAATAAACTTATCAGCGGCAGAAAGCCCTAGAAAACCTTTTAATCAAAAAATTATAAATATAATTAATGAATCTACTTAACTCACGTAATCTCTTGCTTAAAGAGCTAAAGACAAAGAAATACTATGAAATTGCTGAGAATCTCAAAGTAAGCATTTCTACAATAAGGCGACAAATGAAAAAATTTGGATTAATAAAGCATATTGCAAGATGGACAAAAAAAGAGAAAGACACTCTTAGAGAAAATTACGCAAAAAGAAATAATTTGGCTAAATTATTCCCAAATCGCTCAAAGAGTTCAATATACAAAGCGGCATTTAAAATGGGCCTCAAAAGACCTTTTAGAAAAAGAACATATTTATTAAATGAAAGATTTTTTGACGAATGGACCAACAAGTCAGCATATTTTCTAGGGTGGATGTATAGTGATGGCAATGTAACCAACAATCTAAGAACAATCCAATTACACATACACAAAAAAGATCTGGCAATAATAAAGAAGTTCAAAAAATGCCTAAAAAGTACACAAAAGATATTTATTAGGGGAGATTATGTGGAGTTTAGAGTGCACAGCAAAGCAATCTGTAAAACACTGATTAATTTGGGTTGCCCCCCGAAAAAAACACATAAGCTAGCTTTCCCGACAAATATTCCTAAAAAATATCACGCCTCCTTTGTCAGAGGTTATTTTGATGGAGATGGCAGCATTCATTTCAATAAACCAAACACAATAAAGATAAGGATTGTTGGATATGCTCCGTTCATAACGAAACTAAAGGAGAAAATTGAAGAAAACAAAATTTATACGACCGAAGTCAAAAACTGGTCAAGCTGTTCAGGAATAGAGCTTTACGGGGATAATGCGAGACGCTTTTGCAAATGGATTTATAAAGATGCAGAACACCTTTATTTAAAAAGAAAGTATAATAGATTCTTCAATCACATGAAAAAGAGGGCGGAAAATTGGACGAACTAGTACAATACATAATAATAAACAGAGGGCTAAAGATGTCTTGCGGAAAGCTCTGCGCGCAAGCCAGTCACGCATCTGTTGCCGTACTTGACAAGATTGATGATGACGTTGTGCGAGACTGGAAATCGATCGGAATGAAAAAAATAGTTTTGAAGGTGGCAAACACTGAAGAACTCGTGAAATTATTTGAGAAAGCAAAAAGAGAACTTCCTTGCATGCTTATCACTGATGCTGGGCACACACAAGTGGAACCGGGATCAAAAACCTGCTTTGCATGCGGACCTGTTGAAGAAACTAAGGGTGTCAAGTATTTTAAGGACTTAAAGCTACTTTAGTCATATGAGCCCGGTAAGAATGCCCACTCCAAGAACAAACCCTATTGATAGGGCGAGGATGGAAGAAAGAGTGGCCCGTACAAAACATGGAGCAAACTCCCCAGAAACCTTAATGGCGAGGATGAGACTGCACCAATTGCTCGCAAAAAAAGCGAGAAGCAAATTGTTGAAAGCAAAACCTGAAGAAAAAGAAAGATTAAGAGGAGAAATATACTCCAACGAAAGGCAAGCCAAATTGATATTACAGCATTTGCAGAAATGATCATTATGAAACAAGGATTCATGAAGCACATAAACGAACTCATCAAGCAAAGCGACTTGATAATCGAAATAGTGGACGCACGCTATCCGCACAAGACACGCAACTATAACATTGAAAGGCAAATCGCAAAATTCCAGAAAAAGTTGATCATAGTAATTAACAAGGCTGATCTTGTAAGCAAAGAAACTAGCGAACAAAACAAAAAAGAACTTGAAGAAAAGACAGGAATAAATACGATGTTTATCTCCGCACTGCAAAGGGACGGAATAAATCTGATAAGAAGAGAAATGAGCGCTTCGCTAAGAGAAAAAGAAACACTCACAATAGGGATTGTTGGATATCCTAACGTAGGAAAAAGCACTCTCATTAATGTGCTCGCAGGCAAGGGGAGAGGAAGAGTAGCCACCTCAAGAAAAGCCGGACTCACTAGAGGCCTACAGAAAGTAAAAATATCAGACGGAATCTATCTAATCGATGCGCCGGGAATAATTCCTTACGGAGAAGATGAATTTGATTTATTTTTGGTTGAATCAAAAAACCCGAACCAATTGAAAGATGTCGAAGGATGCGCAGAAAAATTGATCCCGATACTTGGCAACAAAAAAATAGCAGAGTATTACGGGTTTACGGGATATGAAGGAAAAGACGAGCACGAAATACTTGAAATGATTGGAGAGAAAAAAAGAATTCTTGCTAAAGGCGGCCTACCAGATACCCAAAAAGCCGCGCGCGACTTACTTGAAAGATACCAAAAGCACGAAATACTTCTTTGATAGGTGAAACTCTTTTGAGAAAATACACTCGAGACGGAGAAAGAAGATACATAAAAATCGGCGCAGGAGGGTTTGTCAGCCCAAAACTAATCCTTCACACAAAAGAAAGCGCACGCAGAAAATCACCGCTCGCAGGAAAAGTGCTCAAACAGTATAGGTCTCTTGTCAGCGCAAAAGATGCAGTGAGACTTAGAAACACAATAGGGCTTTACGATACGAGACTCAATGAAATGGGAATAAAGACACTTGCCACGCGAATAGTATTTGCGCCAACAAGAAAACAAAATGCATACCAGCTGAATCTTATCCAAGAACATGTACAAAAAGAAATGATACTTGACAACTACCTTAAGTCATGTACGCCAAAAGAAGCAGGAGAAATATTTTCAAAATCTCTCGATCTCCTTGAAAGGATGCATAGATACAACAAAAGCCACAAAGAAAAGATAGGCGCAGATATTACTGCCAAGAACCTCGCGCTTGTAAACGGAGAACTCGTGCTCCTCGACATCTACCCTCCTTTCATGAAAGGGGAAGGAGAACTGAAAGTGACTGACGTTGCAGATCAAAGAGTAAGGCTTGAGTCAAGAATATTGCGATTATTGTCGCCCGCAAGGTCTGATATGCGCGCAAAAAGAAAACTTGAAAAAATGGTCAACACAAATAATGCACTTGAAGTGATCCTCAAAACTTTTTCAAAAGCACGGCCGAAAATGAGAAGGGAATTCTTTGAGCTCGCCTGGAAAAGAAACTGGGACTAATAAGAAAAAGTTTGTTTGTTTTATTAATTAGTTTCCAAGTTCTCTTAGCTTGTCTATTATTTCGCGTATCTGAACTTTGCGCTTAATTGAGTGCTCTTCTGCAAGGCGCCTATATAACTCTGAAATCATGTCTTCTATCTGGATACGCATAAATAAACTCTCGGGGAAAGTGTTAAAAATTCGACTAAATATTTGGCAAGGATGAGCCTAAATCAGGCTCTGCTCCCCTATGATTACTTCAAGCACAGAAGAATTCTTTTTTGCGTCCTCCAAAGAAAGCATGTAATTCTTCCCAGCGTTACGAAACGCTTGGGCTTTCACAAAAAGCCACCCTTCTCTTGGAATCTTCCAGCCGACATAAAACTCAGCCCCCGCCACTTTCGCCCAATTTATCTCATCTTCCATAGTTTGAACAGGAATCGCAAGGTACTGACCCTTCCATGCTTTGCACTCAAACGCCAAAATCTTCTTGTCCTTAAGTGCGACTACATCCGGACTTGGAAGAGGACTCACTCCTGAACCCGCGACTCTTAGGACCGCAAAACCCTTGTCAAAAAGAGTGTGAATAAGTTCTCGCTCCGCATTTGCGCCTTTATTGTAGTGAGCCATTTTATCAACAAAATTACGTTTTCCTCCCTTAAAAAGCATCCTTTCCTTTCCCGCCGACTAAAGCCAATAAAACCCTAAATAAAGCCTAAAACGAGCTTATTCCGGCGAAACGGCTACATAAGTATTATATACTCTTCAGGGCGGATATTCATTATTGGTAACAGAATTGTTTGTGTAAATTAAATGGAAACAATTTTGCGTTTAAGGGTTTTGACAGGAAAAAGGAATTTCCGCATCAATTGGGATGCAGCGAACGACACGATCCTAGTCGAATCCACAAAACAGCCCGTGAAAGGGAAAGCAAATATTGAAATTCTTAAGGAATTGAAGAAATTTTTTAAGGCCGATACAAGAATTGTTTCTGGACTTACAAGCAAAGAAAAAAAAGTAAGCATTGGGCTTTCAAAGGAAGACATCCTCTCAAAGCTTGAGAAACACGAATAACACAAACTAGTTCTCGTTCCAATGAAAACCCAATCTAAGGCAAGCCTTGGAAGAACAAAGGGTTTTCATGTTACAAAATGGCAAAACCATTTTGTTCAAAAAAAAGAACAAAAAAATAAGTTCACAAATTACAAAGGAGACGTGAAACAATGGCAAAAACATACCTCAGTACTGTAAAGTACGAGATAAGAGCCAATTACGAAGTTACAGGCGTTATAGAAAAGCCGGACATGATTGGAGCAATATTTGGGCAAAGCGAAGGCCTCTTAGGGGAAGACATGGATCTTAAGGAACTTCAGCAAAACGGAAAAATAGGAAGAATAGAAATCACTGTTAATAGAGGAAAAGGCACGACTTTCGGAGAGATAGTATTGCCTAGCTCGCTTGACCAAGTGAAGACAAGCATCCTTGCAGCGACAGTAGAGACTGTTGACAAGGTCGGACCTTTCGAAGCAAAAGTGAAAGTTACAAAAATAATGGACACCAGAAAGGAAAAAAGAGAAGTAATCACTGACAGAGCAAAAGAGCTCTTAAAAAATATGCAGAAGTTTGAAGGCGTTGAAAGTTCAGAACTTGCTGACACAGTGAAGACTGAAATAAGATCGGAAAAAATAATTGAATTCAACGGACTCTCAGCAGGACCTGAAGTTGAGGCAAGCCCAGAGATCATAATCGTCGAAGGACGAGCAGATGTTCTAAAACTCCTAAGCTACGGAATAAATAATGCTGTAGCAATGAACGGAGCAAACATCTCACCACAGATGATAGATCTTTGCAAACTGAAGAACACTACAGTTTTAATCGACGGAGACAGAGGCGGAGAACTAAACGTAAAAAAGCTTTCATCCTTGACAAAAGTCGACTATGTTGCAGTGGCTCCTGATGGAAAAGAAGTTGAAGAACTTGCACAAAAAGAAATATTGCAAGCCCTAAAGAGAAGGCACACTTTAACTGAATACCTTTCAGACACAAAGGACCACAAGCAGTCTTTTGGCCAAGAAAACACCTACGCCATAAGAGCTACGCCAGGATTCCAGCCAAGATTTGAAAGACCATCTTTTGGAGACCGAAGAGAAGGCGGATTCAACTCTAGCAGAGGCGGATTTGGAGAAGGAAGACCTCAGAGATCTTTTGGAAACGACCGACAATCTTTTGGAGACAGACCGCAATTCGGAGGCCCAAGAAGGGACTTTAACGGCGGAGATAGAAATTTCAACCACGATAGACCGTTTAACGGCGGAATGCGAGACAACAGAGGATTTGGCGGAGACTCAAGAGGCGGACCAAGATTTGAAAGACCTGCTTTTGGAGACAGACCATCCTTTGGAGAAAGACCTCAATTTGGAGACAGATCAAGACCTTTTGAACAAAGATCTTTCACTCCAAGCGCAGGGCAAGCACCGGCACAAAATGGATTCGCTCCAAGAGAAAACTTTAGTTCAACTCAGGCAAGCGTTCCAAAAGAAGTGCTCGACATGAAAGCCGAATTTGACAAGCTCAAAGGCAAGTCAAAAGCAAGGCTCCTTGACGAAAAAGGAAAGAAAATAAAAGACGTCGAAGTAAAGGACCTCTTAACAGCTCTAGACAAGAACAAGAAAAAAATCGGATCAATAATGTTCGATGGAATAATCACAAAAAGACTTGTCGAAGCCGCTGAGAAGAGAGAAATAAAGACAATAATCGGCGTAAAGAAAGGAACAATAGATTCAAGCAAAGTTAACACATACACTTTGTAGAATCAACCAAAAAAAAGTTATGATAGTGTGAAGCAATCTTGCTTCACCTATCTTTATTTTTCAAAAAATTATTTCCTTTTCTTGAAAGGTCTTGCTGCTAAAGGGACTTCAGCCATCTCTACAGGCACAACCATTTCAGCGCTGTTAAACAAGAACAACGCGAAGAGGAACACTATTGCCCAAGCGAAGAAATTCACTACGGGTCCGATTATTCCTGTCCAAAATTGTCTTGAACTGAGAGTTGTGTCAGCGCCAATTACTTGTGCGCCGGTTATTTCGTAGAGCGAGTTCTTGCAGTCTTGGTATCTTAGTTCAGCCAAGATCTGTCCGGCAGAGTCAAGGTTATACATTTCCTTAACCCCGGAAAACTCAACGCATGTATTGAAGTCCTTGAGTGCTTGCCATGAATCAAACATGACAGCGCCTGCCTGAATGAGCATCAAGACAGCAATTATCACAAGGAAACCGCCTATCATCTTAGGCAGCTGCGCTTCCTTTGAGCCAACCTTGAATAGAATCATCTTACTCAAAAACATCACCTTGACTATTAGGGGCAAAACCTTGTATATAAACCTTCTTTACGAGGGTTTTGGAGAAAAATGGGCTTTTAGGGCAATATATTAAATACCTCTTGTTGTTTAGTATTATCATGGCAGCAAAGAAAAAAGCGGCACCAACAGACAAAAAAGCTGATACAGAAACGAATTCCCCTGCGATGGACAATAAGACTCTCATTATACTTGCGCACTTACTCGGAATCTTTCTCGCGTTCATAGGTCCTTTGGTAATACTTTTAATCGCAAAAGACGAAGAAGTCAAGACCCACGCAAAGAACGCACTCAACTGGCAGATCACTTTCACAATAGTTTGCATACTGTTCATGCCTATTTTCTTCATACTGGCTATTCTCTCAATAATTCCATTCATCGGACTCATCTTCGGGCTAATCCTGTTCGCCTTGATGTTTGTCATAATGATTCTTGTAGTAGTGGACTTGGCTTTCTGCGTAATAGCAGCGATAAAGGCAAACGAAGGAACTGTTTGGAAATATCCTTTTTCATTCCCATTCCTTAAGTAAAGAAACCCCTAACTTTCCAAAAAAGCCCCAATAGTCAAGGTTTAAAAAAACACTCTCAGCTTAATTCTCTTATTAGCAGTAGAAGCGCAAAGCGCCAAAATCAATTTGCAAAAAAGTGCGGGCTCGTGGTCTAGCGGTATGATACCACCCTTACAAGGTGATGGTCGTCGGTTCGAATCCGACCGGGCCCACTTTTTCTTATTTACAATTCGCTGTATCGAGCCCCGAAAAAACGGGACGAAGATACTGCCCCGTTGTCGCCTGGCGGAAAAGGCGAACGCTAATTCTTTTAACCCCAAAAGCCCCTTATTTATTACATGAAATCAAGAAACGCTCTAGCCTGTTTTCTGATAATACTACTCGCCTCGTTCGTATCAGCTGAGAGCTTCTACCCCACAACAATAGCGGATCTAAACAGCACGGTAAGACTTACAGGTTACGGCACAATATCTGATCTAAAGCCGGGCGAAGATGTTTCTTTTCAAACGCTCACTTTCCAGGAATCTCAATTGCAAGACGTGAAAGTGATCCGTGAAGTGCTTTACATTAACAACGAAAAGATTTTCCCAAATTATACCCTTGATGAATTTGGAAACAAGTATGTGAACTTCAAAATAAATCAGAACGGCTCCTTCAACTATGAAATTGTGGCAGAAATACACACAAGAAGCGTATTCTATAATCTCACCGATTACAATCTTTCAATCACCCCACCAAGCGTCGACCAATACATTAAGCCAAGCGAAAAAGTCGAGAGCGACTCCACTGAAATACTCACCCTTACAAATTCAAAGCTCCCAAAAAATAGTTTCCTTGGAAACCTCAACGACACGGTGTCATGGGTGAATGATTACGTTGAATATGCAAGAGGGGATGACTTTCAAAGATATTACTTGCTACAAAAAACAGCCAAAGAAACTCTTTTGGATAAAAAAGGGGTTTGCGATGAATTTGCAAATCTCGCAGCCGCAATGCTAAGAGCAAAAGGAATACCTACAAGACTCGCTATTGGAATAACTTTTGATGGAGAACAGTGGGGAAACCACGCTTGGCTCGAGGTCTGGCACAAGAACGCGGGGTGGGTTCCTACCGATCCAACATTTAGAGAAACAGGATTTGTTGACGCAACGCACATAAAGATAGGGTCATTCACCGATGTCTCGCTTTCGCTCGCAAAGGCGGTGTTCCCAAGAACGGCAGACGTATTTTTCCAGACCCAAACAATCCCTGATGTAAATATTTCTTCAAAAGGATATTTCGGAGAAGCCGACATCGCCTCTACTTTCAGCGAACTTAAGCAAAAACAATGGAACAACATCGAACTCATAATAAAAAATAATTCCACCGCAAGGATAACAATCCCGGTAAGAATAAAGGAAAATTACAACGACATACTTGTAGAAAACACTTCCCAGGGAATAATCCTCAATCCGGCTGAGTCAGGAAAAGTCGTATTCAGAGTCTACCCAAATATTGATTTGAAAGAAGGAGAATATGCAAAAGGAACTCTCACCTTCAACACCCTAAATATCCCTTATGAAAGAGATTTTACAATAGTTCGATCCGATCCATTAGACAACGGAAGTGTAGTTGTCAAGGATATCACTCCAATTGCATCCTCAAGCAGCATAATAATTAGGATAACTGCAGCTAACTATAAAATTGCAGATTCAAACATAGATTTTAACCTCACTTCTGGAAAAGATAGTTACGCCTGGAGCGAAAGAGTGCCTTCTTTTACAGAACAAGTATACTCAAAGGACGCTCCCTTCTACCATACTGCACTTTATGAGTTAAGCGCTTCCACTGAAAGCGAGAAACTGACCCAGAAATTTTATCCCACAATGCAGAAAATACAAATAGCCGATCCAGAAGTAAAGGAGACTGTTGTCCAGGAAGTCACCCCCCCAAAAAAGGATCAAATCCAAGTAATAGTTGAAAACCCCGAAGTGATAGTAATAGCCCTCTTTTTAGGTATGGCAGTAATAATCTTCGGAGTGTATCTTGTCAAAAAGAGATACATATAAAAACAATACCCGCCCCCTCTTAATTATCAAGCAAAGCTTGACAATACTCTGCCAAATGTAGGCGGAAACGACGCGATCGTTGTCTAGTGGTTATGATTCGTCCTTGCCAAGGACGGGGCTCGGGTTCAATTCCCGACGATCGCATTTTTCTTTAAATGTGGTTAAATGGAAAGGTATTCTATATGGGTTTTGCCAAAAAGCCTCGAAGAAAAGAAGCTAACTAAAATAATCTTAAGCCTAAGGGAAGGATATGACAGTACCCCACTATTTCCTCACATCAGCCTTTCTTTCAGCTTTTTATGCTCTACAATAATGGCGGAAGAAGCAATCAAGGATGTTGCAAAAAGAATCGTTCCCTTTAAAACCCAAGTTCTTGGAATTGGCACTGGAGAAAAGGTTCACAAGCAAGTGTTCTTGCGCCTTCAAAGGACTCAGGGGCTAGAAAAGCTTAACCAGAAACTAAAAAAGGCATTTGCAGGGAACATAGTGAAAGAGGGGGAATTTGACCCTCACATCTCGCTTATTTACGCGGACAGGCAAAAAAGCAGGAATTTTTCAGAAAAACAAAAAAGCAAAATTCTTTTATGGCTAAAGAATGAAGAAATCCCTAAAAGCATACTTGCCGGATCAATCTGGCTTATCCACCTCAAAACAGATGATCCAAAAGACTGGAAAGCGTTAAAAGAATTTAAATTCGAAAAAAAGTCATGAGGGATTCCAAAACCCGTTGTCTGCGACGATTGCACTTATTCTTTCTGGTACTTTAGCTGGTACTAGAGCTGGTGCTCTAGCTGGTGCTTGGGCACCACAAAGCAAAGTAATTAATACTTGCTTTAATATCTCATCATTATGCAAAGAAAAAGCCCGCTAAGAACACTCGCAAAAAGACTAATTGCGCCAGTAAACGTAATTGAAAGGGCAAAAAACATCAGAAAAATATCAAACGTGAGGGGGGCCATCGGCTCTATTCCCCAAAACGGCAGAGTATTCCTTCTGACAAAGAGCGGAAAAAAAGTCAGCGGAAGATACAGAGGATTTGTAGGCGGAGATCTTTTCGTGGAAAGACTAGAAGGCGGCCTTGTATCAATAAACATTAACCGTATAGAAAAATTCAGAGTAAAAAAATCATAGTAAAGCTGATCACTAATGCCAAAGAATTTGCTGGTCCAAAAATCGTCAATCTCGGGCAAAGGAGTCTTTGCCGCAAGGGATTATAGAAAAGGCGAGGTCGTTGTAAAGTGGGACCTTTCAAAAATCATTTCAAAGAGCCAGGCAAAAAAACTTTCTGAAGAAGACAAAAAATTCCTCGTAAAACACAATGGAAAATATATTTTGATGCAGGCGCCTGCAAAGTTTGTAAACCATTCCTGTGACGCAAACACCATGGCACAGAATTTCTGCTATGTGGCGAAAAGAGATATCAAGATAGGCGAAGAAATCACAACAGATTATTCAGAAACGATGAGCGAAAACGATTCGTTTGACTGCAAATGCAAAAGCCCAAACTGCAAGAAAAAAATAGTCCCAAAAAGCCAGGCACTAGCGCCTTGACTTTTTCTTAGGCTTCTTTGTGGTTTTTGCAGCAGCTTTTCTTTTCTCAGCATGCTTCTTGAATAGTCTTCTTGGCTCGGAGAAAAGAACTTTCTTTGCCAAATATTTTTTTATTTTCTTGTCAGAATCTTTCTCGTCAAGCAACTGATGATACATCATTGTTATCGCATAATGGTATCCTATCAAAGCAGGGGCGAGAGCGAAAAGCATCGCCGAATTTGAGGCAATGGAGTAAGCCAAAGGCGGATTGAAGAAATAAAGTAAAACTACGTTTGCCAGTGCGCCTAAAACTACCGACACAACTGCAAATAAAACAAAAGCCGCGCCG
This sequence comes from archaeon, assembly GCA_038046585.1. Taxonomy (GTDB): domain Archaea; phylum Iainarchaeota; class Iainarchaeia; order Iainarchaeales; family JAAZKV01; genus JAAZKV01. The sequence continues at coordinate 31,996 of JBBSVX010000004.1, read as the reverse complement.
AGTGAAAGAACAACTCCTGTAATAACCTCGACAAATCTGTGATGAGTTAATTCCCAGGATCTTTTTACGGCGTCCTGAATAGTATTGCAATCATGGTAAAAGCACATTATCGAGAAACAATACCTTACTGCATTGTAGGATACTACAGTAACATAAGCCCATACAAAGAAAGACAAAAGGGAACTTATCAAGAGCGAGTCATCGAAAGTCCAGTAATAATAAAGCAAAGGGAAAGCCATCAAGAGCAATATTTGGATTACTCTAAGCCTTCTGTTCATGTTCCACACAAATATGTGCCAAAATTCAAGGAGAACCAAGAACAAAGTGTCAAGCGCTTTTAAGAGAGTGATTTTTTGCGCATGAAGTTTTCTTTTTATTAGGCAATTCTGGGTGAGCGCAACAAGCCCTAGTATCACAGCAACGTACATTATATCGTAGAGTGTATATACTACCCACAAAAAGTCAGGTGTGAAAAAATCCTTCGCAAGAGCCTGGGGGATTACGGCTAGCACCGGTAGGGAAAGCCAGAAGAAAGTCAAAAACCAGTAGACTTCTTCCAAGTTAATCCAATCATAAACCGAGTTTATGATCTTGTCATAATTCATACTAGAAAGATGTTTTTGTTGCTTTTAAACCTTTCTGGTTTAGTGAAGCGTCGCGTCTAATAGCGGCTGTATCTGGGCGAATACTTTGTCCACAGGCTTATTTGCGTCGATGATGCGGATGTTTTCCTTTGGTAAAAGCTTTGGCATCGCAAGAAAGTGCTTTTGCAGACCCGAAACGAAATCAAGCTGCCTGAAATTATCGGATTGCTTGCGTTTCTCCCCTTCGGCCTTATCTGAATTTATTCTTCTCACTGCCTCAAGTGGCTCGACATCAAGTATAAGGGCGAGGTTTGGTGCAAGAAGAGGCGCATTAAGGGAAACGCACTTTGAGAGATCCGACCCTTGAACGGTCTGATAAGCAATGCTTCCGTACTTGTACCTATCAGCAATTACGACAAAGTCTTTCTCAAGCGCGGGGCGGATAATGTTCTCTATGTGCCATTTCCTATCTTCAACAAATGTTGCAAGTATTTCTTCAGCTAAATCTGAAGGCGATTTTTGCTGCTTGAAAAGTTCCCTCACTTTTTTTCCATAGGGGCCGTTAGTCGGCTCATCAGTAACCAAAATATTATCATATTTCTTGCTTTTCCCGTAAATGTAATTGAAGGTTTTTCTAATCATGGTTCCTTTTCCCGATCCGGGACCACCGTCAAATGCGATAAAAGTTCCGCTCATAAAATCACACATTACTTTTCAACACTTTTTTGGCTTCGCCCCAAACGAGCTCATGAATCTTTTCAGGAGGAAGCAAATCTTCTTTTTCCAAACAGTTAATTCTCTTCCAGCCGCTCTTTTTTATGTTTCTTTCATACTCCGCCCTCACTGCACGCTGAAATTCCTTGTCCGATTCGTGCTGATCATGCTTCGCCCCTTTTTTGTACTCTTCAGTCCTGTTCGCATTATCCATCAATTTATCCGAAAAACTCTGAGGCACGTCAAGAACAATAGTAAGATCCGGCTGGGGAAGCCTTGCGCACGCTTCCTTAATCCATTTCCAAAGAGTTTCCTTGTCGTTTTTTTCAAGCGCGACCTGGTAAGTGAGAGTTGAAGAAAAAAATCTGCTTAGGGTTATTACTTTTCCTTGGGCAAGCATTTTTTCCATTTCTTTCTTTGACTCATAAAAATCAGTCATATAAAGCATTGCGACAAATTCAGGAGAAAGGTTTTCTTTTGCGCCAAATTCTCCGCGCAAATATGCATCAACTACTTTCCCAAAAGATATTTCGTGTTTTGGGAAATGAATATTTTCCACAGCAAAGCCTTCAGCCTTCACGCGCTCCATCAATAGCTTTAGTTGCGTGCTTTTTCCGGTTCCGTCAACGCCTTCAATTACAATCAGTTTTCCTTTCATCCCTAAACACCATTAGAGTAGATGCTTGTACAGCTTAAAAATAGTTGCGCACAATTGTACCGCTTAAAAACAGTTGCGCGCAAAGTATAATTATGAAGTTTTTCAGAAGAACCAGAGAATTTGTGTTCAGAAAGCTAAAAATCAAGCCTAAAATTACTCCCCCAACCCAAAAAATCGATCGCGCACTTATCAAAATTCATGCTACTGAAAAAGAAGCTCAGGCAATACTTCTCCTCGCAAAAGCTGCTTCAAAAAGGGCACAGCAAAGAAAGGATTACCATGCAAGAGGCTACATCGAAGACGATGAGATATTCCAAAGACTAAAGAAAAAAACCTATGATCTTTTAGGCGAAAAAAGGGCTGAAAACTTTTTTGACATATGCAATGATCCTTACTTCTAAGCCCCCGCGCCAAAAAAGATAGCCTCTAAAAGCAACCTTTAAAAAAGCAACCAAGGCAACAATTCCTTAGCAAGGTGCGCCAAAGGCGACCCAATAACAAAATTGCGTTCGTGATGTAATGGTAGCATAAAAGCCTTCCAAGCTTTTTGTCAGGGTTCAAATCCCTGCGGACGCATTTGAAGGCTTTGAAAAAGTCTCTAGTCCCGTCAAGGACGGGACGTTAGCGTCTCCCGACGTGCACCATCGGAAGGGTGCGTACACGAATCCCTGCGGACGCATTCCTAATTAATTAAATTTTCAAAGTGATGAAATGAAATGCAAGCTTTGTAATACCGAAATTAAGGACTATTCTCTCGAATTCAACCACCTTAAGGTTGATGAAACTCGCTCAGCGGACCTCTGCGAGGAATGTATCGAAAAATTCGCCAAATGGCAAGGAGAGAGACTTGCACGACTCTTCCCCACAAACTCGATGAAGAAGGCCTTCGCAAAAAAGAAGTAGAACTTTCCAAATTTTTGGCAAAGAAAACAAATAAATACTGGAAGGCACTTTTATAGATGATTCCCTGTGAAGAAGCTAGAATATTTTATTGATTCAAGACAATTAGACAGAGAACTTATTCTTTCGCTCTTTGAAAAAACCAGAAAGTTAAAAAACTCAGTCAGTTTGCCCCAAAGCCTTAGAGGAAAAATACTTGCAACGCTATTCTACGAACCAAGCACAAGAACAAGGCTTAGCTTTGAATCCGCAATCATGCGTCTTGGAGGGAGTGTAATCTCGACAGAAAATGCAAAAGAATTCTCTTCCGCAATCAAAGGCGAATCGCTAGAAGACACCATAAGAATAGTCGAGAAATATTGCGACTGCATCGTAATGAGACATTACGAGGACGGCACTGCCCAAAAGGCTGTCAATGTTGCAACAAAACCAATCATAAACGCAGGAGATGGAAAAGGCCAGCACCCTACGCAAGCACTGCTTGACGCATACACAATCTATGATGAAATAGGAAGGCTCGACAATATTACCGTGGCTTTTGTTGGAGATCTTGCAAACGGAAGAACTACACGATCACTCTCCTATCTTTTAGGAAAATTTGACAATGTAAAAGTAATCTTTGTCTCGCCCGAGAACTTGAAGATGAAAGACGACATCAAGGAATACTTTGACAAGCACAAAGTCGTGTTTTTGGAAGAAAGCGACCTTACAAAAGTGCTGCCTGTTGCAGATATAATTTATATGACACGAATACAAAAAGAAAGGATGACTGAAGAAGACTATCTAAAAGCAAAAGGCAAATATTGCATAACAGAAGAAAACTTGAAGAACGTGAGACCGACTGCGCGCGTAATGCACCCACTGCCGCACGTTGAAGAAATATCGCTCTTAATTGAAACTGAAACTAATGACAAAAGGGTAGCATACTTTAGGCAGGCTGAAAACGGGCTTTACACGAGAATGGCACTCCTTGATTACCTGCTAAAACCGCACATCGCAAGAAAAGCCGAACCAGAACAAGCCATGCTTTAACTAGTTTCTGCAAATTTATTGCAATTCTTTATTAATCCCCAAAGCAGAGTATACTGTATGCAAATAGCGCCCGAAGTGAAAAAGATTTTCCTGATTGTACACCCTTTGCACTCCCAGATATCGGGGCAAATACCAAAAAGCAAAACGGGAAAAGAGATTACAAAAAACGAGATGCACAACTACGGACTTGCAATCCTTCGCGCACAAAAAGACCCCGCTTCGCTTTTGATTCTTGTAAAACAGCCTATGCCCCCAAAATCAGATTATGCAAAGCCTTATGCGCGTCTGTTTGATTTTGCGAAAAAAACGCTCGGAGAAAGGATGATTGCGCTTGAAGAAAACTTTGGATACGCCAATTTACAAAAATATTTTCTTGACAAGGAAATGTATTCGGCAAGAAACTTTCTTTCCACAAAACGATTCAATCCAAAAGTACAGATAGAGGCCACGGGCCAGTTGAGAGAAGATTGCGTAGAGGTCGCAGTTATTAGGCTAAAGCTCGCGCTCGCAGAAAAAGGAGTCAAAGCAAATTCAAAGATAATGAAAGACTGCAAACCGACGCTTGAAATATACAAACAATACAAGGAAGCCGAAAAAGGAAAACTGACAAAGTACTGGAAATGGAGACAGAAAACATTCAAAAAGAAATTACCCTCCCCAAAGGCAAGGATTGGAAAAAAATAAGGGCTTTAAGAATATTTATTAAGTTTGGGAAAAGGAATTACATATGCCATTGTTTAGAAGGATTGTAAATAGGGCCTCAAAAAATCTAACTGGGGCAAAGCGGCTCGACAAAAGCGAGATGTGGGACTCACCTGACGGCCCCGCGGGACTGCTAGATATAAAAGGGGTCCAAAGAGTACTAAAGGCCCAAAAAAGATATAATCTTGCAATGGGCCTGCGAAGTAAAGGCCCAATAGGAGCGGTAAGAGCCACCCTTGCATCAAAAGAAGTCAGACAGAGGCTTGAAAGCATAAAAAGAATACGAGAGCTAAGGGCAAAGGGACTTGATGTTACAAGAACAGGAAAGCGACCCGATTACGGAGCAGCAAAAGAACTTCTTGGAGATATCCTGCCAAACCAGTTGATAAGAGTGAAAAGCGAAAGAGGGAACATCCGAGAAGGCATATTTCTCGAAACGCTTAACGAAGGAAAGCTGATAAGGTTTAGGGAACGCAATGGAATGGAAACAATGCTTAGAACCGAAAAGCTCGCCAAGATGGATAAAATAAAAAGGTTTAGCGAATAATTCTTTTAACTACAAAAAAGCGGTTCAACATGGAAAAAAAGATTAAAGGCTACCAAAAAATCGCGCTCGAAAGGATCTGGCGCCTCTTCGAACTCGCCGAAAGCAAAGAAAATGCGAAATACGCGAAACGATACATTTCTCTTGCTAAAACGATAGGGGAAAGAACAACAGTTTCTATCCCAAAAGAACTAAAGAAAAAATTTTGTAAGAAATGCTTTTCAATTAATGTCAAGCAAATAAAAGAAAAACCATTTTTAGTTGTAAAGTGCAACGAGTGTGGATTTGTAAAGAGATTTTCGCTCGAAGAAAAAACTAAAGTGAAGGAATAAATAGACTAAAACCTACCATTTCTGAATGCAATACAATGCACAAGGCGCAATCGAATACTTGCTCATAATCGGCGCAGCCATACTCGTAGTCGCAATAGTAATACTTGCAGTCACGGGAGTGCTTTCAGGCGGACAAGATCAGGCAACCGCGGGACAAGAAAGCACAAAACAAGCATATAGCGGACTTGATAAACTAAAGGCGGATGAAGTTGCACTTGGAGAATATGCTTACTCAGGTATTGTTTATCTAAAAACAATCAATTTTAGGAATGAAACAAATTGCACTATAAGGGAAGCTATAGTCGGGTTAGCCAGCGCCATAAACAACAAAATATCTTCGCCCGGAGCCGGCGACGGAATATATCTTGGAGGAAACAATACCAATTATTGCGGAATAATGATTACAGGACTAAGAGCAGGACAATACGACGATTCAGGAGTTTTAGATTGCAACGCAAAAATTGAGACCAACAGAGACTATAACTTCCAAATATACACCACAGGCACCCTGACAAGCGAACTTACTTGGAAAGCCTGGTGCGATTAAAAAAGCAAAAAGATAAATACCCAAATAGCCTTCCTATGTAATGCAAAGCAATGCACAAGGCGCAATCGAATATTTACTCATAATCGGCGCAGCCATACTCGTAGTCGCAATAGTAATACTTGCAGTCACGGGAGTGCTTTCAGGCGGACAGACACAGACTACTGTGGGCTATCAGGGCCAAGAAGCAGCTCAGAAGGGACTTAGCGACATCTACAAAGAAAGTGCAGGAGAACTCGTATACATCAGCGCGCCCCCGGCTGCCGGCACCTACCAAAACAACACAGAATACAAATTGAGTTCTAGTATCACAACCCAGCTCACAAGCACCTCTGGAAACAACATTGATTTCAACATCAGAGGAATGGATGGCGTGACAATAGATTGCCAAGGAAAGGACATCACACAAGCCACAAAAAACACTTCGACTTACGGAATATATATTTACAATTCCAAAAATATCACGATAAAGAATTGCCAAATTAAGACGTTTTATTATGGAGTCTATGCAGAAGATTCAAACAATATAATACTACAGGACTCAAACATCTTCGGAAATAGCTTTGGAATATATCTTTACCGCAGCAATTCAAACAACATAAAAAACACTTCCTTTGGCAACTCATCCATCGCAATCTATTTCAACAACACTTCCTCAAGCACAATAAGCGAAAGTACCTTACTAAATAGTTCCTCCTTGGCTGCAATCATGCTTATTGGCGGCTCAAACAATAATCTAATAAAAAACAGCACAATAACAGGAAACAATTCGCGAGCAATATTTATCACAAATTCAAATGGAAATGTATTGGATAATATGACAATTAGCCAGCCAAGCATAGGAATTTCCCTATCCACCACACAAAACACCACTATACAAAACTCAAAAATCTGCATCACAAACGCATTGACAAACCCCGCCACAACGACCCCCTTATATTGTTCTGCAACTGCCCCAAATACTGGACTTACGGTCCAAAATACTATCTTCTGGCCGTCAACATACGCTTACTTCACAAATTGCGGCTCTTTCACTTCCTCCGGAACCTGCTAAAAAGGAGCCTTTTTAAAGGTTTTCAGGGCACTTTCTTTCATAAGGTCTATTAGCTCCTAAGGCATGCCTTAGTTGAGCATCTGGACTGAAATGTCAAAGGTGAAAAACTTGGGTATATACGACGTACCAGCAGGGTATGTAATTGAAGAAGCTTCCAAGAAATTGGCAAGCGAAATAGAGGCTCCAGCATTCACAGCATATGTAAAAACTGGAATGCATAGAGAAAGAGCTCCACAGAGAGACGATTGGTTCCATGTTCGAATGGCAAGCATCCTCTACAGAGCATACAAATGGGGCGCTATAGGAACAGAAAGACTAAGATCCTATTACGGAGGCAGAAGAAACAGAGGCCTCAAAACAGAGCACCACTACAAGGCAAGCGGAAAAGTAATCCGAAGCGCAGTACAGACGCTTGAAAAAGCAGGATATTTAGAAAAAGCGCAGCCTAAAGGAAGAAAAGTTTCCACAAAAGGATTTAGACTCCTTAATGAAGCTTCAAAGATAGCTGACAAGAACTTGGCAGCAGGTCTTTACGTGAAGAAAGAAAAAGTGCACGTTGACGACAAGAAGAAAAGAGAAGTTGCTGACGCACTAAGAGGACAACAAGAAAGACACGACAATAAGGACAAGAAACCTCAGCAAGACAAAGAAAAGAAAAAGAAGGGCGGTGAAGAGTAAATGGCACGACATAAAGAAAAAGAATTCAAAGACTTCTTAATCAGCGAAAGAAGAAAGATCGGACCAGGCCTCACAAACACCCCTGTTTGGATCATGCAAAAAGCAGGAAAAAGAATATGGAACAAGACAGGCAAGAGAACCTGGAAGACCATAGACTTAGGCGCCCGCTTCCCGGCTCACAAAGCAGCCATGTCAAAGATATTAATTAGAAGCGGGGACCACAAAAGCAAGGTCCCTAAAAGAAAACGGAGAACTAACTGAGGTGAACTACTATGGCACAAGACTTTAAAGAAAAAACAATAAATTTAAACCTCAAAAGAGCTTTTGAAAAACCTGTAACAAAGAGAGCTACAGGAGCACTCTTTGAGATAAGACAATCAGTGAAAAAAGAAACAAGAGCCACGGATATAAGAATCAGCAACAAGCTCAACGAACTTGTGTGGGGAAGAGGAAAATTCAACTGCCCTAGACACGTTACAGTAAAAGTAGTCAAGGCAAAAGATTACGTAATCGTAATGCTCCCTGAAGAAAAATTCGAAGAAAAGAAAAAGGAAGCACCAAAGTCAGCAGCCGCAGCAAAAGCTGCGCCAGCAAAAGAAGAAACGAAAAAAGAAACGCCAAAAGCCGCTGAGAAAAAAGAAACGCCAAAAACTACTGAAAAAACAAAAGAAAACAAAGAGAAGGCAAAGAAATAACTTTGCCCCTCAATTTTTTTTATGGACCTAGTAAAGGCAAAAATCCTAGGCTCAAATTATTTGGGCCTGTTCGGAATAACGAGCGATTCGCTCTGTCTGCTACCAAACGCGGTGGACGATAAAACTGCAAAAGTCGCAGAGACGGCGCTAGGAGTAAAGGTAGTAAAAACAACAATCTATGACAGTTCACTTATAGCTGTTTTTGCAAAAATAAACAACAAGTGCCTCTACCTTCCAAAATACGCTTCGGCAAGAGAAGTTGAAGCGCTTGAAAAAGAGATAAAGGTAAAAATCATCAACACTGACAATGCCTTAGGCAACATGCTTGAACTAAATGACACTTGCGCAATAGTATCAAAGACGCTTCCTCAAAAAGTAGCGCTGGATATTGAATCAACAGGACTAAAAGTTACCCAAATGAATATTGGAAAAACCGACGCTGTCGGATCAAGCATAGTAATTACAAATAGGGGATTCTTAATAACTCCAAACGCCACAAGAGAAGAGTATGATGCTGTTGAGAAAGCGCTAGGAATCAGAGGCGGTTCGGCTACGGCAAACATGGGAGACGCGCTTGTAAGAAACTCAATCATAGCAAACAAAAAAGGAGCGCTAGTTGGATCGGAAACAAGCGGATTTGAACTTAACAGAATAGAAGAAGCGTTGGAGGGGTAAACAATGGCAGAAACACAACAGCAACAATTTTCAGAAACACAATTAGTTCAAATGGCGCAGGCTGAAGAAGCCTCAATGAATCAAAAAAGGGATATGCTAGAACAAATTATCAGCGTACTAAGAGAAAGCTCAGCAGCATCAGAAGCGCTAAAAGAATTACAAAAAACAAAGGGAACAATACTCGTGGATCTTGGAATGGGTGTAATGATAGAAGCCCAAGTCAAGGACGCAACAAGATGCAAAAGAAACTTCGCTGAAAACGGCTTTCTTGAAGAAGACTCGGAAAAAACGATAGAGTGGATCAAGGCGAGAAGAGATAACCTTGAAACCCAGGCAAACAAATTGAGACAAGAAGTTGCCAAAAGCCAGCAAAGACTAACGGATATTATTGGAATATTAAAGCAAATGGAATCCCAGAAAAATAAACTGTTCAACGTGAAGTGAAATGTTCGGCTTTCTAAAGCAGAAAATCGCATCTTTCGGCGAAAAACTCAAGCAAACCATAAGCGGAAAAGCCGACGAAAAATCAAAAGAAGCAATCGAGGCGCAGCCAAAGGCGGAAGAAAAGAAAGAAGACAGAGTTCCGGCAGTGGAAGAAAAAAAAGAAGTTAAAAAAGAGGAAGCAAAAGAACAGAAAAAAGAAGAAATCAAGGAAACAAAAAAAGAGAAGACCCCTGAAAAGAAAGAAGAAGTAAAAACGACAGAGAAAAAACAAGAGCCAAAAAAAGAGGAAAAGAAAAAGAAATCGCGCGAAGAAGAAGCCGCAGAACTTGAAAAAAAACTATTCGAAGAAATCGGCGCCGAACTTGAAGAAGAAGGCTTATCTGAAGAAACCAAAGAAGAGGAAAAAGAACCTGCTGTTCAAAAGCACGAACACGACAGAAAAAAAGAACTTGAAGTTAAAGAAAACACTCCTTTAGGAGAAAGCAGAAGAGACAAACACAGAAAAGAAAAAGAAGAGAAAGAAACAAAAAAAGAAGAGCCCACAAAGGTACCCTCAAAATTACCTCAGGCTGAAGAAGAGACCGAAGATGAAAAAAGAGAAGAAGAGAAAGCACTTGAAGAAGCTGAAGAAGAGATAGAAGGCGAAGAAGAAGAGAAAGAAAAAACAGAGCAAATACAAAGCATATCTGAAGAACTGCCTGATGAAGACCTAGTTGCCCAGACCGTTTTGGAAGAAGAAACAAAAAATGAGGATTACGACAAAAAAATAGACGAGAAAAGAGAAGAACTTAAAAAAGTAGAGATAAAAGGAGCAGAAGAAGACAAAAGACAGCTCAAGGCGAAGATTGGCGTTGGTGGAAAAATCAAAGGCTTCCTTTTCGGCGGAATAGAGATCAGTGAAAAAGACATAGAAGAACTATTGTACGAACTCGAACTCAGTCTGCTTGAAAGCGACGTTGAACAAGATGCCGCAAAAGAACTTGTGAGCAAAATAAAGGAAAGACTAATCGGAACAAGAGCATCCTCAAAGAACCTCGACGAATTCATAAAACAACAAATAAAAGAAATACTTACCGAAATGATGGCTACAAACAAAATCAATCTTTTGGAAGATGTAAGAAAAAGCAAAAAAGAAGGAAAAACTTATAGAATACTAATGCTTGGACCAAACGGAGCAGGAAAAACAACAAGCATCGCAAAACTCGCAAAGTATTTCGAGAAAAACAAGCTTACAACTTTATTTGCGGCAGGAGACACATTCAGGGCAGCTGCGATAGATCAGCTCGAAGAGCACGCAAAAAGACTCAATGTGAGAGTTGTAAAGCAACAGTACGGTGCAGATCCCGCAGCAGTGGCGTTTGACGCAATAAAAGCCGCGGAAGCAGCTAAAATTGATGTCGTACTAATCGATTCCGCAGGAAGACAAGAGACCAACAAGAACCTAATGGAAGAACTCAAAAAACTCGAAAGAGTCGCAAAACCAAATTTAAAACTCTATGTTGGAGAAGCTTATGCAGGACAAGGACTTTTGGATCAAGCCAAAGAATTTGAAGACATAGTAGGAATCGATGGATTTATACTTACAAAAATAGACACTGATGCCAAAGGCGGAACCTCAATTTCGCTACTTTACAAGCTAAAGAAACCGATACTCTTCGTTGGAACAGGACAGGAATACGAAGACTTAGAAGAATTCACGCCCGAATTCATACTGAACCGGATAATATAAATATCAGGAATCCTGATATTCTCTTTATGCCGCCGGCCAAAAAACAAAGAAGCCCCCTACTCCTTCCATTACGAAACGCCATCGCAGAAGAAGCAAGATACAGAAAAGAAGTTTATGGAAGAGAGGCCGCAAAAGCACGGCTTCTTCAAAGAAAAAGAGCGCTTGCCTCAATAGAAGAACTGATCGAAAAATACAGCAAATAGGCACTTGCTTTACGTTGCCAAAAGAAAGGGTTAAATAAAACACAAACCAAGTTAGTTTATGCTTCCTAGCAGAAAACGAGTCACAAGAAGAATCATTCCAAAACAAAGACTAATCCTATTGAGCGCAGCTAAACCCGCTAGAAGAGCTTACTACACCCCACGCTTTGGGCAATATATGGAAAAAAACAAAGGCATTGCTGTAAAGACATATAGATTTGTCACGAAAAACCTTGAAAGATTCAAGGGCAAATCCTTAGTAGATCCACGAACAGGGGTTCGCGTAGAACCCACGTTTACTGGAAGTTACACAGGAGAAGAATCAATAACATTCAAAGTGACGCATGGAAGAAGAAAGTTCTTTCTGAAACTCACCCCTGAGCACATGGAAGCGAACGAGCCACAGGCATACAAAGCCGCTGAAAACTTATTTAGGATGATGGACAACAAAGTAGGAAGATATAATGTGGCGCTCATAAGACCGCATTTGATCTATTGCCCAAAAAGCCAAGACGCTTACCGAGTGGTTGTGACGGATTTCTTTGAAAAGGACGAAGTAGTCCACCTTGCGCAGGGGGGACTGAACGAAACGGCGTTCTCAAAAATGTTCGAAGCGGAGGTAAACAAATTAAGCAAGCTAGGAACACAGTCTGGAGTGAACGATCTTGACAGGCACAACTTATTCTACCACAAAAAAAGCAGGACCTTATTATTCTTTGATCCGCTTTGAACCAAACAACATAAATGCCCAAAAAACCAAAATTTATTTTTATGCCATTAATTCAAAAAGCAAAAAAGGCCATAAGGAAAGCATCAATAAGGGCAAGCTTTAGGCCCTGGATTCTAAAAAATGCAAACACCAATGTAAAACAATTATTGTGGCGAGGTAAAATTGGAGGCAAAGAAATAGTAGTAAAAGGAAGCCGCACGCCAAAAGAACATACGAACGAGCAACGAAGAAGACTTCTCGCAATCAAAAATCTTGAAATATTACAAGGAAAAAAGTACGAACTAAGAATATCAAAAAGATACCCTGCCCCCCACGGAAAAAGGCTTGAACTGTACTATGATTTACCAACAAGAGATGAGGTGCTCGACATCTACATCCAAAGAGTGAGCCCAAAAGTGGCAAAGCTTTTGAAAAAAACTGGGCTAAGTCCGCATGAATTGCATGAAAAATGTGAGGAAGCATTCAAAGAACTATATGATAAACAGCACAAACTTGATTTGTTCATAGACACCTATGCGGGAAATGTTTTGGTGGATGTAAATACGCGTGGAAAGATAGTCTTCACTTTGATTGATTTCTAGCAGAAACACTCTCAGGAAAGAAGAAGCACAATATTTGCCATTCTTTCAGTGGCTTTTATCGCGGCTTCAAGCTGGTCGGTGCTTACGCCAACTGTTTCTATCACCCTATTTCCGCGCTTCCAGATTATTTTTGTCTCAACAAGCGCATCTGTTTTTCCACCGACAGGTATTCTAACTTCATAATCGGTCAACTCAGGGAAAGAAATCTTCTTTTTCTCAAATATTTTTTTCATCGCTTTTACAAACGCATCATATCCGCCGTCCCCATATGCTTTGGCAGAATACTTCTTTCCTCCAATAAGCACGTTTATTTTTGCAAGAGGCTTTTTGCCTGACTCTGAAACCATCTTGTATTTTACAACTTCAAACGATTTTGCATGGCCGTTTGACTGGGTCTCGTCCACGAGGAAGAGCAAATCTTCTTTGGTAACAGATTCCTTTTTGCCCCCAAGCGCCACGACTTTTGCGAGAACCTCTTTAAGTTTTTCAGGCGCAAGCTGTATTCCATATTCTCTTAGCGCCATTTCGATAGATGCTTTTCCTGAAAGCTTTCCAAGAGCATAACGCGTTTTTCTTCCGAATCGCTTTGCTGAAAGCTTGCTTTTGTAAAGATTGCCTTTCTTGTCCCCGTCAGCGTGTATTCCTGCAGTTTGAGTAAAAACGACAGCACCGATTATCGGATGATTCTTTGATATCCTTCGCCCTGAGAAAAGCTCGACAAGTTTTGAAATCGAAGAAAATTTGAGTTCGTTTGCATTACAAGAAAAATTGCCAAAATCCAAAAGCAGGGGAACGAATTGTTCAAGAGGAGTGTTGCCAGCACGTTCGCCCATCCCATTCACTGTCGTGTGCACTCCGCTGCACCCAGCCATTACAGCTTCAAAAGAATTTGCCACCGCAACGCCATAATCATTGTGAGCGTGAAAATCAAATAAATGCCCTGGGAATTTTTTGATTACCAAGGGAACGTATTTTCGCACGTCTTCGGGAGAAAATACTCCTAGAGTATCGGCAAGCATTATCCGCTTCACTCCAAGTGAGAAAAGACCCTCACAAATATCAAGCACATAAGATAAGTCTTCTTTCACGCCGTTAGAAAAATCCTCAAGGTATGCGTTCACAATAAATCCTTTTGACTGGGCATAAAGCACTGTTTCTTTTATGTCGGCGAAATGCTGTTGAGGACTTTTCTTCAACTGTTGGGTGCAGTGCCTCTTTGACCCTTTGCACAAAAGATTGAGAACGCGACCACCGGCCGAATCTATCCAGTCAACGCTTTTTGTTCCATCCACAAACCCTAAAACTTCTACTTTCTCAAGCTTGCCCGCTCCGGCCGCCCAAGAAAATATCTGTCTGCACGAGTCGTGCTCGAGAGCCGAAACTTTTGCCGAAGCAATTTCAATTCTATCAACCTTGACTTCTTCAAGAAGCTTTTTTGCGAGAGCGAGTTTTTCACCTGCAGAAAATGAGACCCCTTCTGTTTGTTCCCCATCTCTAAGAGTAGTGTCCATCAATTCTATGAAAGATTTTGACGAATTAGATGTGGAAGCTAAACTGTTCTCAGAAAGGACATTTTTGGAAAATGGGTAAATCACTCATAACAAATCATCTTCAATAATAGAATAAAGGATATCCAGTTTATTAAGTAAATGCCAACGCAAGATGTGATAAATCACACACTTACAAAGGCGCTTGTTTTTGACCTCTCAAAATAGATATTCTGTCCTCAACAGGCGGATGAGTTGCAAACATTCCTTTGAACCACATTCCTTTGGTGTTCTTCAAAGGATCCGAAATATACATGTGCGCCGTAGCCTTGTTTGCGGCTTCAAGAGGCTCAATATCTTTTGAAATTACTTCAAGCGCGCCTGCCAACCCCTCAGGATTTCTTGTCATTTCTATTGCAGAAGCATCAGCCATATACTCGCGCTTTCTTGAAATCGAAAGCTTTATCACTTCGGCAATCAGGGGAGTAAATATCGCGAGAACTATTGCGAGCACCAATATTAGGGCTGTAAAGCGCATATCTTTTGAATCGGAATTTCGCCCAAAACCGTGGAGTGCGAATCGTAATAAGAAATCAGAAAGCATTACTGAAATCCCCACAAGAATTGTGGCGATTGTCATTGTCCTTATGTCAAAGTTTTTTATGTGAGAGAGTTCGTGAGCAACCACTCCCTGTATCTGGTCCCTATTAAGTCTTGTAAGGGCGCCGGTTGTCAGGCAAATTACAGCATGCTTTGGATCCCTTCCTGTTGCGAAAGCATTTATTGCAGTGTCATTTATCAAAAAGACCCTTGGCATAGGGAGGCCTGAAGCAATGGCCATCTCCTCAACAATATTGTAGAGTTGCTTAAACTGGGCCTTGTCAGCCTCTTTCGCCCCTGAAATAAATGTTACCACTGAATCGCAAGTAAAATAAGAAACTAGCGCAAATACGACTATGAGAAAGCCAAATATTGTAAAATAAAATCCGCTGTAAATGGATATTCCTCCAAGCGCGATTGAAATGCCAGCCGAAAGTATTCCTATGAGCAAAAAGAAAGCCAAGAAAAGCAAATAAGTCTTTTTCTTGTTGGAACTTATCTGCGCGTAAAAATCAATAACCAAAATATTCACCTAAAAAAAGTAAAAAAAATAAAATGGCTTCTGCCGGATTTCACAACCCGGAGAAGTCAACTTTAACATTCTTTTTCTCTGATTCTGAAACTTCGAAGAATTCTTTCGCTGTACTCATTCCAGTCATTCCTGCAATCATGTTTGTAGGGAACTGTAAAATCATTGTGTTCCACTTCATTACCATGTCATTGTATAACTGTCTTGCGAAAGCAATCTTGTTCTCGGTGCTGGCCAATTCTTCCTGCAAAGCCTTGAAATTCTCGTTCGCCTTAAGCGTAGGATATGCCTCTGCAACTGCGAAAACGCTCTTCAAAGTGTTTGCCAAAAAATCATTGGCTTTTGCCGCTTCTTTTGGTCCTTTTGCGGACATCATCGAAGCTCTTGCCTGAGTTACAGCCTCAAGAGTGCTCTTCTCGAACTTAGCGTAACCTTTAACGGTCTCTATTAGATTAGGTATCAAATCAGTCCTTCTCTTAAGCTGTACGTCAATCTGCGCCCAAGAGTTCTCAGCCTGTAGTTTTACCGAAACTAAGCCATTGTATATCACCACAAAAGCGATAACAGCGACTATAACCAAAATTAAAAGTCCACCCAAAATATATTCTATCATGTGAAAACCTCCCCACTTAATTAGGATTCAACCATTTAAAATACTTTGCGAGGGGCCTTACACAAACCGCCAGGTAATTTTTAGGTTTTATAATACTTTTGAAGTAATAATGGCTTTATGGGTCTAGGCGAAACTTTAAGGAAAGCCATGGACAAAATCCAGGGCGCAGGCGCGGTGGACAAGGATGTAGTCAAGGAAGCCATCAAAGAGATGCAACGCGCCCTAATCTCAGCAAATGTGAATACCACAACTGTTTTTGCTTTATCAAAGAAGATAGAAGAGAGAGCTTTTGAAAAACCAAAAACGGGTATGACTCAAAGAGAGCACATAGTGAAGGTAAGCTATGATGCGCTTGTAGAAATACTCGGCGGAAAAACACCCCCGGAAGCTCCAAAAAAAATACTTCTTTGCGGACTATTTGGTTCTGGAAAAACCACTGCCGCGGGAAAACTCGGGATGTGGTATAAGAAGCGCGGCAAAAAAGTGGGCGTAATCGCGGCAGATGTATTTAGACCAGCAGCATACGAACAACTCGAAACCAACGCAAAAATCGCGGGCGCAGAATTCTTTGGAATCAACGGAGAAAAAAACGCGGCAAAAGTAGTGAAAGAGGGCCTAAAAAAACTCTCACACTGCGACATTATTATTTGTGATTCGGCAGGAAGAAGTGCACTCGATGACGAACTCGTAAAAGAAATAAAATCAATCGATGACAATTTCGGGGCCGAAGAAAAATGGCTCGTTCTCGGAGCAGACATTGGAAATCTCGCAAAAAAACAGGCACAGGCATTCCATAAAGCCGTTGGAGTCAACGGAGTAATAATTACAAAAATGGACGGATCCTCAAAAGGCGGGGGAGCGATAGTGGCTTGTAACGAAACAGGCGCAAGCGTGTACTTTTTATCAACAGGAGAAAAAGCCAGCGACTTTGAAGCATTTGAAGCAAATAGATACTTAAGCAGAATAATGGGTTACGGAGATTTACAAGGATTACTTGAGAAAGCAAAAGAAGCTGACATGGAATCAATCGACACAGAAGAGCTCATGAAAGGAAATTTTAATTTAAGAATGTTTTATGAACAATTAAAAGCCACAAAAAAAATGGGACCGCTAAACAAGGTCGCAGAAATGCTGGGCTTTAGCATGAAAATGCCAAAAGACATGCTTGAACAGGGACAAGAAAAGCTTGATTCATTCAAAATCATAATAGATTCCATGACAGAACAGGAAAGACTTGAGCCTGAACTACTTAACAGAAGCAGGGTTGAAAGAATCGCTAAAGGCTGCGGCAAAGAAGTTGAAGACGTGAGAGAACTCATCAAGCAATACAAGCAAATGAAAAAAATGTTCAAAAGATTCAGGGGACTTGCAGGAAACGAAAACTCTGCAAAAAAACTCGGAGAAAAAAACCTAAGCGACATGCTGCGCCAGCTCCAAGCAAAAAAAGCGCACAAGAAATTCAGGCTAAGGTAAAAGACGCCTGCAAAAATTAATATTTATGCCAATCCACCAAAGACCAAAGAGAAACCTAATAATAGATGTCGGAGCAGGCAGGGGCGAATTCACGGAAGAATTGAGGAGAAGAAACCCCAGTCGCGAAGTTCTGGCGCTTGATAGGGAATCGCAAAACCCAAAAGTAAAAAAAATATCATTCGGATTTCATTTTGCTGATATGCCTGCAGAAGAAGCGAGCAGATTACACGCAGTGTGGCTTAACCACATAGATGTAATTACCCCAGAAGGGCACATGGAGCTTAGGGCGCTTGCGAAAAAACTTCCCATAGGTGTGCCGGCAATATTCACTATTAGAAAAGAAAGACTTGCCCAGTCGATTCACAGTATAGAAGAGGCGGGGCTTGTAGTGAAAGGGCAAAGACCATATTCGCCGAAAATGATTGGAAGCGACTATACAAAGAAATTCTATGAAGAATCAAAGGGAAATTCCGACAAAGCGCCCATAAGGCTCGTTGCAATGAAACCAAAACCTAGAAACTAAAACGTCAAAAATGTCCTTTCTGAAAAGTATATAACCCCTAAAGCCCTCTTACTCATAACACAAAGTGACTAAAAAAATGCTGCAAATGATACAACAAGGAGTGCTCTTAATAGGAACTCTTGCGGGCGCCGTGACCGATGCAAAAACAGGGTACATATACGACTGGATAACTTACCCTATGATACTTTTAGGACTGCTTCTTTCAATCGCACAGGGACAATGGGTAAACATTGGCCTCGCAGGAATATTATTCATTACCTCTTACCTTGCGTACAGGTTTGGAAAGATAGGCGGAGGAGATGTGAAAATATTTGCAGGAATAGCGCTCCTTAACCCGTATAACGACATCAATTTCCTCATGACTATCGCAATAATGTCTGCTTCGGGCGCCATGATGTTCTACTCCACTTATTATATTATAAAATACGTAAGAAAAGGAATCAAAATTGAAGACAATAAAAAAGGAATCATGCACTCGGCGATAATATTTGTTTCACTTGTGGCGTACCTTGTAATCCTAGGTGACATAGGACTCTTAAACAGCGGCATGATGATGTTTGTAGGAATCCCTTTCTGTTTCGGCCTTGTGTTTATGGCTTTCCAAAAAGGGATACGAAAGAACTTCTTTGAAGAGTCGATCACCCTCAAACAATGGGAAGAAGACGAAGTCATAGCGGAAGAAGCAAACACAAAAAAAGTTTTGCGCCTACTTCGAGGAAAAACTCTTATAACAAAAAAAGAGATTTTGCTTCTAAAAAAAGAAGGGGTTCTGCGAATTGTTGTTTTAAGAAATCTCCCAAAATTCGGACCGTTCATATTCATAGGCACATTAATAGCCGTTCTTTGGCCTAATTTTATTTCCATCATAATGCCTATCGCAGGCATATAAAAAATTGAAGTGAGATCATGAAGATTCTTGTAACCGGTTCAAAAGGCTTTGTCGGAAAACGGGTCGTTAGTGAACTGAAGAACCGCAAGCACAACATCATTGAATTTGACCTTGCAAATGGGCAGGACATATTAAACAAGAACCACATCAAAGAAGCGCTTAAAGGGGCTGATGCGATAATTCACCTTGCTGCAATAATAGAAAACTCAAGTCCTTGCCTTTGGGAAGTGAACGTGAATGGGACAAAAACTCTTCTTGACGAAGCAATCAAGGCGCACATTGACAAGTTTGTTCTTCTAAGCTCGACAGGAGTGTACGGGTTTACAAAGGAAAATGTTGATGAGGAAACTCCTACCGCTCCTGAAAATAATTATGAGAAAAGTAAACTCGAAGCCGAAAAAGAAGTTCTTTCAAGGCAGGAAGAAATAAGCGTAAGCATTGTAAGAAGCGCCATGGTTTTTGGGGCGAACGAGTACTGGAAAAAAATGTTTCGGATGCTTGACAAGAATTATCCCCTGCCTTGCGATGGAAAAAACACTTTCCAAATCATATTTGTCGAAGATCTTGCACGCGCAATTGCGCTCGTACTTGAAAAGGGGCAGGACGGAGAAGTATACTTGGCTGCGGGAGAAGACAAGCTTTCCCTCAATGCTTTCTGCGAAAGCATAAAAAGCATTATTGGAAAAGAAGGAAAGATGAAACACATCCCTTCATGGATCGCGCTTATTTTTGGCAAAATATTTCGCGCAAAAATAATAAGTCCTGAGAACATAAGGCACTTAAGCAAAGAAAGAAATTATGATATTTCAAAAATAGAAGCGCTGGGCTACAAGCAGAAATACTGCATAAAAGAAGCCATAGAAAAAACAATAGACGAAATAGCTGAGCTCTAGCCTAAAAGAAAATATCTATTTTTTTACGTGCTTTTCTATTATTTGCATTACTTCACGGCTGGCTTTTTGGTGCACGATAACTTTAGTCAGATGTGGGTGTTCTCTGTGTATCTGGTGCTCCCTTTCAAGGACAGCTTTTCTTAGAAGAGGAATGCTCACTTTTTTCATTGCAAGAGCCCGCAACACTAATTTTTCAGGAGATATGGCCGGAGCTTTTCTAAATGTTGTAGATCTTTTTGAATTTATTTTCCTCGCAAACGGCATAATAATCACTTCTTTTCCTTCGCGCCTTTCGCAGCGGATTGAACAAACTTTTCTAGTCTTAATTTTACTTCCTTATCTGACCCGGCTTTTTCTATGGCTGAACCAACGTGAACAATGTCCGCGCCCGAAGAAATGCAGTCGTATGCAAATTCAGCAGTTCTTACCCCGCCAGCAATTACTAATGGAATATCGATTGACTTTTTCGTGTAAGCTATCATTTCTTTTGGAGCGGGCTCGGGGGCTCCTCCGCCTGATTCAAGAATAACCATTTTTGCACCCATATACTGGCCGGCGAGAGCATTAGCTGCTGCCAAGTAAGGAACATTTCTTGGTATGAGCTGCGCTCTTCCCATGAATCCTACGGCTCTCCCAGGTTCAACTATAATGTAAGAAGTAGGTATTACTTCAAGCCCCATTTTCTTTACGGGGAAAGCAGCTGCAATCTGTGCGCCTGAAATATAGTAAGGGTCATTACTGTTTAACATTGTAAGATAATATGTCGCATCTGCAAGAGGAGAAAGGGTCGCAATATTTCCTGGAAACAAAATAACTGGAAGCGTTGCTTTGTCTTTTATTTGTTCCAAAGTGTCGTCAAGCAATTTTCCTTGCGCGCCAAGCGAACCGCCAACGGCAATCGCTTTCACGCCTACATCTTCAGCGATTTTTGCAATCTTCCCAGCCTGTTCAGGAGACTGATTAGGAGGATCTATAACCAAAAATACCATCCCCGCTTCTTCTTTTAATTGGGCGAGTAATTTTGCGTAAACCTTTCCTTCTTTCATTCATTCACCATTAATGAAATAATATAAAATGGAGTATAAAAAGGCTTTGGGTGGCAGTCAGCGGGAACGCTTATTATGATCATCAACCGACTTGAACATCCTTGTTTTCAAGTATTCGTCGGGGTGCTGCTGATCTATAAGCGCAAGTACCGGCTTTTTCTTTTTCGCATCAAACCCGACTACAATGACATTATTGTTACCAACCATATCAAAAGAAGGAATAAACTTTTTCGCTTTCATTAGCGAAAGATTTGTATACAATTCACCCCAAGCTGTGTGAAGCTGCTCATATTTTATTTTTGGATTTTTTAGAAGAAACTCTCTTTCTTTCACATTTTGTTCTGAAGGATGTTCCATATGACGAAAAAGATTATCAAGCCCTACACCCATTATTTCACGCATCACCCCCACATCAGGAGTTGAGAAAAGATAAGGTGATTTTGTAAGAGAATAGCTCTTTGCATGAATAATTCCTTTTGAGAGCGCTTTTTTGTGTTCAGAAAGAAGTTTCTCAAGCGCATATCTTTCAATACCTGCAACTTCAGGAGAATATTTTACCGCCCTTTTCTTCCCAGCAATATTGACTCTTAAAACCGCGGGCCAGCCCCTCGAGCTTAGACCGATAACATTGCCCCTAGCTTTAGCCATTCTCTCAAGCCGAACGGCTTTTACGTGCTGCCTAAAAAATTGTCTTATTTGGTCCTGTTTTCGCTTAGGAATAGTTTTAGGCATGAAATATTCTCGCTTCGACAGAATAAAAAACCGCTTGCTTGGCAAAGCAAGCCATCGGCACAAGTCGGCAAGAAGGCATAAAAAGTCTTTTGAGGACTCATTAATCATGACAGAGATTGATAACGCGCCCCAAATAAAGGAAATCGCCGAAAAGATGGGCAAAAGCGTTGAAGAAGTGCAAGAACTTATTCACGCAAAAATACAAAAATTCTCAGGCCTTCTCACGGAACAGGGGGCAGTGTATATGCTGCAAAAAGAAGTCGGAATGAAGCAGGAAGCGCTTGAGCAAGTCGAAATCGGGAAGCTTCAAGAAGGAATGAAAGGCGTTGAAGTAAAAGGAATTGTAGGCGCAGTTTTCCCGCTGAAAGAATTTGAAAAGAACGGCAAGAAAGGAAAACTAAAATCATTTGTTTTATCCGACGGCACAGGCGAAGTAAGAGTGACGCTTTGGAACGACCAAGTGGACAAATATGATATTACAACGGGAAGCGAAATCTGCCTCAATAATATTCTCGCATCAAAGTATAATGACAAGATGCAAGTCACACTCGGATTCAACGGAGTTGCCACAATACTTAACAAGAAAGAAGAAAGCTTCACAACACTCTCGGAACTTAAGGCGGGTATGGGAAGCGTAAATGTTGTGGGAAGAATAATGAGAAAATTCCCCTGCAAAGATTTTGAAACGTCAGACAGAAAAGGAAAAGTTTGCTCTTTCCAATTCGGAGACGAAACTGCACTACTACGCGCAAGTGCCTGGAACGACAAGGCCAGCGAACTTGCAGGATACAACGAGGGCGACGCGGTAGAGATAAAGAATGCTTATACTAAAGAAGGAAAGTTTGGCGTCGAACTTCACTTGGGGTACACCGCACACTTAACAACTACCCAGAAAAAAGTTCCCGATCTGATGGAGATACTAAAAGAAAGCGTGGTTGAAAAGAAACTTAATTCTTTGATGGACAATGAGAACGTCATAATTTCTGGAAAAATAACAAACATAGTTCCAGGAAACTTTAATTATCTTATATGCGAAAAATGCGGCAAAAAACTCTCAAAGAGCGACCTTGGCGGACTCATATGCGAAGCGTGCGGAGAAGTGAAAGGCAAAAAGAATCCTGTCGTATCTGCAACTGTTGAAGATGACACCGGAAGGATACAAGTAACTTTCTTTGGAAAAAACGCGCTTGATATTTTTGGATGGAGCGAAGAAGAATTTAACAAGGAGCTTGAAGAAAAAAGTGTGGATAGATTGCTTGCTGAGTTAAACGGAAAACTTAATGACAAACCTGTGAAGGTTTATGGCTACCAGAGAGCAAACTCTTTCTCAGGCACCAGCGAATTCATGGCTAAAGAAGTTATGCGCCAGTAAAATAAATTGGCGCAGCGAACGAGTCATTTTTTATTTGAAGCAGCTTTAGCTTCTTCTGCAGAGTATTTCGAATCATACTTGTCTGTGTCGTCAAGCATGTCGTGAGTGGCCCAGGCTTTGATCCAATCGTCTATGTCATAAGATGCAATCTTTCCGTTTTCATCGTTACCCACAAACCTTTTCAGCCCCGCGTTAATCAATTTTTTCTTGCATAAAAAGCAAGGAAAAGCTTTTGCAAATTTTTCGGTGCCGTCAGGCTGTCTTTTTACAAAGTACAAATATAATGTGCCTCCAAGAACCGATGTCCCAGAGCGGGCTGCGCTAATCAATGCATTCTCTTCAGCGTGGACTGAGCGGCAAATCTCATACCTTTGACCTGAAGGAATACCCATCTGTCGTCTAAGACAATTCCCTCTTTCAAAACAATCAAGTGTTCCTCTTGGCGCGCCAACGTACCCGGTTGCAATTACTTGGTCGTCCTTAATTATTACTGCCCCGCCTTTGACACTCATGCAAGTGCTTCTCTGGGCTGTCTCTTTTGCTATATTCAAATAATACTCGTCTTTTGTAGGCCTGTATTTTTCAACCATATCCATCACCAAAAATAATCCAATCATTTCTTTTTATTTTTTGCTTTCTTTGTAGAAACTTTTTTTGAGTCCAATTTTTTTAGGAGAGTGTCAATTTCTTTGAAGAACTGTTTCGGAGCCCCGTTGTTGTCCAATTTGTAATCCGCCATTGATATGCATTTGAGATTCTGCTGCTTTGAAGGATCATCGCTTCTTAGTTCCTTTTCTTCCTTCAATTTAAAATCTTCAAACGAAACTACATCCCCATGCGCATTAGAGTCGCTTTTCACGCGTTCCACTGTTCGCTTGTATCTGACCTCAAGATCTGCGAAAGGAGTCAAAATTATCCCCTTGTTTGATTTTATGTACTCAACTTCCACCGGGTTTCTTACTGAAGTTATTATAATGTCTTTTGCTGGTGCTAGCGAATCGACAGCTCTTTTTACCCAGTAATCAAACCCGAACTTTTGTCTTCGCTCATTTCCAAGAGCAATCATCTCGTTTCTGTCAAGCGAATTCTTTCCCAAGACTTTCAATTCGTCTCTTATTTCCTGCCCCAAATCTTTATGGGCAAAATCTCTTTTTTCCTTGAGGTATGCTGCAAGAGTATCTTTTCCTGAGCCGTTTAGTCCAACAACACCCACTAACAAATCAAACACCTTTCAATAAGTGGAAGCGAAAATAGTTTTAAACCCCCCTCCATGAAAAGAAACGGGGGCTAAAGCGTTATTCTCGCACTTTTACATCTACTATTTCCCTAATGGCGGCGACTATTTCCTTTACCTGCTCGTCAGGTTTGGCTTTTAGTTTGCGTGAAGGCGAGTCAAGCACTTTCTTGTTCTGGAAGTGTTGTAAGAAGTATTTTTCGCCAGGAATCAGTTTTGCCATTATTATGAGATCTTGGGTTGTAAGCGAGGGGTATAAGGTTGTTCTAAATTCGTGCGGAATTTTTGAAGATGTTATAAGTTTTATACTTTCTTTTATTTTTTCAGGATCTAGTTTTACCTGGGTTATTTCATGGTACTTCTCTAGCGGTGCCTTAATATCCATTGCAAAATAATCTGCGAGCTTTTCATCAATAACTTTTTTTACTACATCCGGCCGGGTGCCGTTTGTATCAAGCTTTACTAGAAGACCCATCTCTTTTATTTTTTGCATGAACTCTAAAAGCCCAGGGCTTATTGTGGGTTCTCCACCGGTGATTACCACCCCGTCAAGCATTTTTCGATGCGTTGTTAAAAAAGAAAAGATTTCCTCTTCATGCATTAGCGGGCGCTTTCCCTTCTTAAAACTCGCAAACGAGGTCAGCTCTTCGTTGTAGCAGAACTTGCACTTAAAGTTGCAATTCACCAAAAACACGATGCAGGCAACTTTTCCCGGAAAATCCACAAGAGTGGTTTTTTGAAGAGCTGCAATGAACAATTTATCACCAAATAGAAATGTTAAAATTATTTTTAAGGCAAGGAGGTCAAGGGGAGAAATGAGCCCCCTGATCAAAAATCAATCGATGCCTACTTAGCACTTTAGTTTTACGCAGCCACAGGAATCCTTTGTGTTAGGCGCCGTGGCGGAGTCGAACTTCAATCTGTCATGGAACTCTGCCTGTTTTGAATCGTTCCACTGTTGGACAGGTCTGATGTATCCGACTACTCTACTATATACTTCACATTTTGTCTTTACCATACAATCATCCCCAATTTTTCTATCTAATTTTTCTTTTCTTTTTTCATTTTTTTACTTTCTTTCATTTTTCACAATTTGTATACAAAAATCTGAAGCAAATGCTCCAAAAAAATCAATTCTTCTCCTTTTCGCACACGGGGCAGTACTCGTGCTCTCCGCTCAAATAACCGTGTATCGGGCAAATCGAGAAGCTTGGAGTCAGGGACACGTAAGGCATCTTGTATTTGTCGGTGATTTTTCTAACAAGACCTTTAGTTGCATCAATGTTTGGCAATTTCTCCCCCATAAATATGTGAAACACTGTTCCGCCAGTATAAAGACTTTGGAGAGGATCCTGCAAGTCAAGCGCTTTGAATAGATCCGAAGTGTAATTTACCGGAAGCTGTGTTGAGTTTGTGTAATAAGGAGCAGCCTTGAATTTCTGGAAGTGCGCTTCGTTTGCAACCTTAATGTCAGGATACTGTTTCTTGTCAGCCCAAGCAAATCTTCTTGAAGTTCCTTCGCCTGGAGTTGCTTCGAGATTGAATATGTCTCCTGTTTCTTTCTGGTA
The DNA here is from genome assembly GCA_038046585.1 of archaeon. Classification (GTDB taxonomy): domain Archaea; phylum Iainarchaeota; class Iainarchaeia; order Iainarchaeales; family JAAZKV01; genus JAAZKV01. Next base: position 6,241 of record JBBSVX010000004.1, on the reverse strand, counting down.
CCCCTGTATTTTATCTCTCATGAAATGCATTACTTTGATTGCAAAAGCAGAGCCTTCTGGGGAGTAAATGTTTGTGTTCATGAAGTTTAGGAGAGATTCGTTCATTCCAAGTAGACCTATTGTTGAGAAGTGGTTTATCCAGTAGCTCCCGGTGTTTTCCTTTATTCCACGCAAGTAGTATGACGAGTAAGGGTAAAGTCCGTTGTTTGTCAATCTTTCAAGAGTCTTTCTTTTTATTACAAGCGATTCTTTTGCAAGATCCATCAAGTGCCCGAGCTTTTGGAAATATTCTTCTTCATTCTTTGAAGTGTAACCTATTCTTGCAAGATTTATTGTCACAACCCCTATTGATCCTGTCAAAGGGTTTGCCCCGAAAAGCCCGCCCCCTCTTTTGTTGAGCTCTCTGTTGTCAAGGCGCAACCTGCAGCACATACTTCTTGCGTCTTCAGGCTTCATGTCAGCGTTAACATAATTTGCAAAATAAGGGATACCATACTTTGCCGTCATTTCCCAAAGCGGATTAAACTTTGGATTATCCCACTCAAAATCTTTTGTTATATTGTAAGTAGGAATTGGGAATGTGAAAGGTCTCCCATCTGCATCTCCTTCAGTCATCACTTCGGCAAAAGCCTTGTTGAACATATCCATTTCATCCTGGAAATCAGCGTAAGTGTTTTCCATCGGCTTTCCTCCGATAATTATTGGATCGTGGGCAATGTGACTTGGAACTTTCAAGTCAAGAGTAATATTTGTAAAAGGAGTCTGAAATCCCACTCTTGTAGGAACAGCATTATTGAAAACAAATTCCTGCATCGCCTGTTTTACTTGCTGTTGATCTAAGCCATCATATCTTATGAATGGAGCTAAATAAGTGTCGAAGTTTGAGAATGCCTGCGCTCCCGCTGCCTCTCCTTGCATTGTGTAAAAGAAATTTACTATCTGCCCTAGCGCAGTTCCAAGGTGCTTTGCCGGTTTTGAAGCGACTTTTCCTTTTACTCCCCTAAATCCTTCCATCAAAAGCTGTTTTAGATCCCAGCCAACGCAATAAACTGCCAAAACATCAAGATCGTGGATATGGAGTTCTGCTGATTTATGAGCTGAAGCTATTTCTATAGGATAAATTCTTCCAAGCCAATAATTTGAGACAACTCTGCCCGCAATATTAAAGTTTAGTCCTTGGAGCGAGTAAGCCATATTGCTGTTTTCTTTTACCCTCCAGTCTTCCTGAGTAACATACTGGTTTATTATTTCAAAATTGTTCACCATGTCCTCGGTTTTTCTTAAAAGTTCGCGCTGGTGTCTGTAAAGTATGTAAGCCTTGGCTGTTTTATCGTGCCCGCCCTTAATTAGTAGTGTTTCAACTAAATCCTGTATCTCTTCAACGCCAGGCATTCCGTCTGAACCATATTTTTCATTTATTGCCTTAACAACGTCTGCTGCAATGCCATCAGATCGGGCTTTGTCAGTGCCCCCTACTGCCTGTACGGCCTTCCAAATGGCGGATTCTATCTTTTTTCCGTCGAAAAGCGCCTTAGACCCATCTCTCTTTAACACAAATTTAGGCAAGTTACTCAACTCTTCAATCTTTTTTGGTTATCACACTTTAATTTCTAATAATTTTTTTAAGAATTTTTTATTCCGATTACTCAAAGTGTTTCCTTGTATATAAAGGTTGCCTCAAAAAACCTCTTTGTTAAGAAAAATAACCTATGAAGCCTCTAAGGGGGTCGAAAAACGAAAAAACACCAGTGAAAAAAAGTTCTTTTCTTCGAAAAACTAAAAAAAACACATCAAAAAGTTCGAGATTGTGTCCAAATTAGTGTGGGGAAAAACTATTTTTTCAAACAATTCAATTTATCTGCAAAATTTTCCTTGCTTTCACTTACTAAAGAGAAAAAATAACCTTTAAACCAATCCTTGTTTTAAATAAGTTGATTCACAAGATAATCATGCATAAAACTGTTCCAGTAAAATTCAAAAGCCCCCAAATTTTAAAAAATACCCCGAAAGACGCCGCCTCGCTAATGAACTAAAAAAAGCAAGAGCTTCAGATTCCAAAAGACAATTAGGATGGACTTATTTTCACACACCCTTAAACCAGCTGTCAAGCAACATCTATGAAATAGCCCTCATGAGACAGATCCTTCAAGGAATAAAAAAAAGAGGAAAGAGATACAGATTGCTTGATCTTGGAGCCGGGTCGGGCACAACGATAAATGATATTGCAACAGAACTTGAAAAAAGAAGGCTTTTAGGAAATGTAGAATTATATGCCACCGGAGTAAAGTTAATGCCCGAATGGAAGAGTCTCCCAAATGCTGCAAAAATCAAGTGGATGGTCACGCACACAAACAACCTTGCAGAACGGTTTTTGCCTAATTCAATAGATTTTGTGAATGCCAACTACAGCCTTGCCCACTCACAAAACAAAGAAGATGCTTTTTTACAAATACACCGAATATTAAGAAAAGGGGGAAGAATAATATACTCCTTCAATCACAACTTCCTAAATAAACTCCCAAGAATCCCAAAAGGATTTAAGGCAGTAAAAGGAAAACCACAAATAAAAATGAGCGACCCGAGTGAAGACACAAACACCGTGACAGTTGTGTATTACTTAGAAAAGAAGTGAAAATAATGACACAAATCACCAAAGACATTTTCCTAATAAAACAGAAGCCAATCAAAACAGAAATATTCTTCGGCGAAGACCTTTTTGGAGAGCTCGCAAAGTACCTTACAAAGCAAAAAGCGTCCAAATACGTCATAATAACCGATTCGAAAGTAGGAGAACTGTACGCCCAGAGAATGCTGCAAGAATTGCAAAAAAAAGGACTCCAAACACTACTAATCTCTTTTCCTGAGGGTGAAAAATCCAAGACAAGGAAAACAAAAGAGATAATAGAAGACGAAATGATCTCAAAAAAATGTGGCAGAGATACTGTCCTAATTGCCCTTGGCGGAGGAGTAGTGGGTGACGTTGCAGGATTTGTCGCAGGAACATATATGCGAGGAATAAAGTATGCCCAATACCCCACCACAACAATTGCACAAAGCGACAGTAGTTTTGGCGGAAAAACAGCAATAGACACCCCGGCCGGGAAAAATCTTATAGGAATGTTCAATCAACCATCAGCAGTGTTTGTGGACTCTTCCACTCTCAAAACGCTTGACGAGAAAAATTACACGAGCGGACTTGTTGAAGTGCTCAAACACGGCCTCATAATGGACAAAAAGCTTTTCGAATTCTTCAACAAGAACATCAAAACCATTCTTGTAAGAAATGGCCAAAATTACCCAAAAGTAATGAACACTTTAATGAGAGAAAACATTAAAGTGAAAAAAACAGTCGTAATGAAAGATGAGAAAGAACAAAATCTCAGAAAGATTTTAAACTACGGCCACACCGTGGGGCACGCCATCGAAAAACTCTCAAATTATTCCTTATTACACGGTGAATCAATAGCAATAGGACTGGCTGTAGAAGGATTCATAGCAACAAAAACAAAAATATTATCAAAAAAAGAATACAAGAAACAAATGGACTCAATAAACACACTAGGGTTGACAACACAAATACCTTTTGACATTCCAACAGAACAAATAATTGACAAAATGAAGGTGGATAAGAAAGCGAGAAACTCCCAAGCAGAATTTTCTCTCATAAAATCCATAGGAAAATATGCTTCAAAAAAAGGTCGCGTCGCTTTCTCTTTCGACGAACAATTCCTAAAAGACGCAATTGAAGAATACCGCGCAAAACCAACCCAAGACTGATTTATATGAAGCTATGCGCTTGCATCACAGAAAAAAATTGTGCGGATTGTGTCCAAATTAGTGCGGGAAAAAAATTGTTAAAATTATATCTTGATTTTTTCTAAAACTTTTCTCTTATCCTTCTGTTTTGGAAGAGCTGATTTAAATTCATTGAGCTGTAATTGGTATTGTTCAATCAATCTGCGATAAGTTGTTTCATCCATCTTGCCTAGCAGATAATCTTTCTCAAGAAGCGCCATTTTTGACTTCAATCCTTGAATTTTTTTGATTGAAACAGCGTTTTTAGAGTTTTTTATCAAAAATAAGGCCCCTACGCCCCCAACTATCGCCAAAATAATCAAAATGGCAACTAAAATCAAAATATAATTTTGAGAAGAGTAAGAATACTTCACGCTTGGTATCTTCCCCTTTTGAGGAATTGAGCTCCAATAAATAATATTCTTCTCATAGTCCGGTTTTCCTTCAGGATCTGCTATAGGGTAAAAAGAAATCAGTTTCGCCCCAGGGGGGAGAATTATTGTAAGAGAACTTTTTGATTTTGAATCTACAAAGTCCCATTCTCTAAATGTCAATTCATAGCTTTCTCCAGAAATTTTTGCCACAACCATGTCTGTTTTTGCCTTGAATTCCATCGAAAGTATTCCGTCAAAATAAGAAAGAACGCAAGAGCCTTTATTTAGCGTGTAAAAACCCATTCCTTTGAACATCGCATCCTGCGCATAAAGGACCTCTTTTGAGCAATCAAAATTTGAGTAAGAATTTTTTGGAACGCCAAGCGCAGACAGACAGCTTTCTGCAAAAGGAGTCGTCAGGCGAATTATCACATCCGCAGTAGAATCGCCAAGCACTTTAAAGACAAGATCAAAATTTGAGACTTCAACTGTGTTAAGATCACATTCGGCGGCGAAAGCGCTTATTGAAAATACAGTAAGACAAAATAATGCCAAGATTATTTTGCACAGGTTCATTTTAGGATTAGGCTTTAGGAGTATAAATACTTTCCAGAAACCGCTATTTATCAAAGCGCTGCGGCACCAGCGGAAGGTTGTGAAACTGGACGTGAGATGAACGAAGAAACAAAGCTTGAAACCAAAAGAGAAATGGAAATTAAAAGCATCGGCGAAATAAAGTTTGTAAAATAATTTGCAACGAGAACTCCTCCTTGAAGCAATATTATTGCGGCTGTGAATTTTCGGCTCATCTCGACGTCTGTGTACTTGCTTGTCAAAAGACTTACCTGCTCCGCCAACCTTAGCATATAACTAGAAAGGTTCTCGCGCTTTCCTTTCGTAAAATGCAAAATATTTACGAAAGAAACGGTGAAACTAAAAATAAGCGTTCCTAAGATAAAAGCGTCAAACAATGAAAATGCCACCGCCTGCTGACCAAAAGCCGAAAAAAGATTCGATATGTAATATGAAGCAAAAATGGCTTGCAAAATTAAAAACCAAACATAAAGAATCGTCTTAATGATGGCATTTTGGCCCGGTTTTGAAAGGCACGCGACAAGCGTCAGCGCAGTAAGTGCGCACATTGGCAAGAACACTATGTAAAAATACTGCGCAGAAAATGCGCTGGCACCTGGAAATAATAGCCACAAAACGTAAAATGAAATCAGACTCTCTTGTAGTAGCCTTTGTTCAGTAAGCTGAATTAAGAGTTCCTTGTTGAATTCTACAACGAGCCCCAGAAGAAAAACTGACGGAAAAACAAAAATCAAACCTGAAAATGAAAAATTTGAATTAAAAAGAAAAAGCGCCGAGATAATAGTACTAACTCCTAGAGGCAAAACAAGTCTTTTGGAAAAAAATGTGCCACCCGTCCTAAGTAAAACCTGGGAAAAAAAGCCGATAAAAATTGCAATAAATTCCGGCAACTCCATGCACACCACAAGCTTAAACCCTAAAAACACAGATTAGAGTCATTTGTAATAATCAAAGTCTTTGCAAAACTCTTTCACGTCAGCCCAAATCTTTGCAAGTTTCGCGTCATCCGTTCTTGCAGTAAGCGCCTTATGCATAAACTCTGCGACAACTTTCATTTCGCTTTCTTTCATCCCGCGCGTGGTTAGAACAGGAGTACCTATCCTTATCCCGCTAGGGTCCCAAGGGGATCTTGTCTCGTATGGAATTGTGTTCTTGTTGCAATACATCCCTGCTTTCTCAAGCGCTTTCTCTGCATCAATCCCAGTTATCCCTGATTTGAAAACATCCACTAATATTAAATGATTGTCTGTTCCGTCTGAAACTAGCCTATAACCATATTCTTGGAGCGCAACTGCAAGCGCTTTTGAATTCTTTACTATTTGTTTTGCATAATCCTTGAAAGCCGGCTCAAGTGCTTCCTTGAACGCAACTGCCTTTGCAGCAATTATGTGCTCGTGAGGACCACCTTGAAGACCCGGAAAAATTGCTTTCTCAATTTTTTCTGCAAATTCTTTCTTGCACATTATTACAGCACTGCT
>JBBSVX010000003.1:0-5107 GCA_038046585.1 archaeon | reverse complement strand
TTCTCGGTGAATCATTTCACCCGCGAAATTACCGTTTCTGATGAACTCTGCGTTTCCGAGAACGAGCTTAAGAGGGCAATAGTGCACGAGATTGAAGCCCATATTTATAGAAGCCTTAACGGAGCGATACAGCCTTACATGATATTTTCAAAAGGGCTTTCAAAGGAAACCACAGAAACAGATGAGGGCTTGGCTGTTTATGTTGAAAAAGCCCAAGGGGTGAATCTTGAGTCACAACTAAAGAATTATGCGGGGAGAGTGATTGCAATACACACTGCGCAAAAGAAATCTTTCTATGAGACTTTTGAAGAGATGAGAAAATATTTTTCTGAAGAAGATGCATATTATTTGACATTGAGGGCGAAAAGAGGAACTTATGATCTTGGTGCCGGCGGAGCTTTTGTAAAAGACGCGCTTTATTTGAAAGGCATGGTTTCTGTGGAAGAGTTTCTAAAAGAGCGCCAAGTGTGGGAGCTTTACATGGGGAAATATGCGATTTCTGACACTCCTCTTGTGCTTGATGTTGACGGGCTAAAGAAACCGAAATATTTGCCCGGATTTGCTTCAATAAAGAAAAAGTAGTGTTTGTTGCAAGTTTACTTTTTGAGATAGTTATCCACGCTTCTGTCATATGTCGCTTCTTTTTCCTTTGAGAAGTAACAAGCAGGCAACTCTTTTCTCTCTCGATGATATTTGACGCACTCGCAGCATATTCCTTTCTTTTCGCAATCATAAGTGCAGTTGCACTTCTTCAAATTTTGAGTCTTCTTGCATTCCATGTCAGTCGCCTTTGATAAAACTCTTGATTCTTTGGAAGTTAACTTCTTTTTGTTCCAAAACCATATCTGCTTTTGAGAAATCCTGTTTGAAATCATTTGTCTTTATAATTATGCACTTCATTCCGGCCGCTTTTGCTGATTCTAGTCCGATTTGCGAGTCCTCAAAGACCAGGCATTTTTTAGGTTCCACTTTTAGTTTTTCAGCAGCTTTGAGATAAGGTTCAGGATTTGGTTTTCTTTTTGTGCACTCTTCCATAGTAACAATGGCGTCAAATGCTTTCTCAAGCCCCACAAGTTTTAGTATCTTAGTTGTTGGTTCTTTTCTGGATGAAGTTGCCATCCCCAACTTATATTTTCTTCTTTTAAGCTCCCTTACCAGCGAGACAACTTCTTTTATTGAGTGTTCTTTTGAAAGTATTTCATAGAATTTGGTGCGCTGAAGTGCTCTGTATTTTTCCCAATCGACAGGATATTTTTTTAGGAAAATTTCCTTGTAATCGTCCGGGCGTACGCCCATCATGAACTCGAAATCCTTCCTGTTAAATTTTAGCTTAAAAGCCTTGAGCGATTGCTCAACTGATTCGATGTGAACCCTTTCCGAGTCGATGATGACGCCATCCCTGTCAAATATCATCGCTTCAATCATTCGTTTCTTCATCTCTGTAAAATAGAACTGCACGGGAGCAGGCTTGCAACGCACCCCTTTTCTTAGAAAGAAAAGTGTTGCTATCCCAAAAGAACACTGCCAGCCACTCTGGCAAAGTCTTTTTCCTTAGTTCTTTTTTTAGAAAAATAATTCATGCACGGGAGCAGGCTCGAACTGCTGAACGCACTAAGCGACCAGATCTTGAGTCTGGCGGGTTTGACCACTCCCCAACCCGTGCAAGCCCCGTTCCGCCGGGGCGATACGTGCGCCACCTCACTTTGTTCGGTGACGCTGTCATTACTAGAAGAATTTGGATTGGTTAGTTATTAAAAGTTGCTGTTCGAGTGAAAAATTGCTTGAAAGAATGAGAGTTTACTTGAATTCTAGCTCGTCATCGTATTTTACAAGGTGAGTGTTCTTGCCTTTAACAAAGATTGCTCCCTCTTCTCCGAGGTTTAGATCCTTCACTTTGTCAGATCCTATTTTGATATCAGTAATTGTTAGATCCATTCCGTCTTTTTTATGCTTCATTCCCTTTGAGAGTGAACCTGATTGCATTACGCCTGAAAGCATCATTGAATTGCCTATGTCATAGTTTCCATTAACAACGAAAATGTTCTTCTGGGATTCTTTTTTCTGTACGATTGGAACGTGCGCCAAATCAACAGGTTTAACCTTATCTTCGGGCTTTTTTGCGTGCTGGGGAACAATAATTTCGTCCTTCTGTTCGAGTGGGTTGTCTTCAGTAGTCTTCTTCTTGAACAAGTTCTTGAGGTCGAATTTCATGCACTAATTATGGAAAGAAAACAATAAAAAGCGTATTTTTGCGCTTTTATCCGTTCAAATTATAGATGTGCGGTTTAGATTTTGTGGATTTAGCGGGCCAGTCGCCTTTGCTTAATATGAATTCTCGTTTCGTTTCCTTGGCCCATTTCAGATATAATTCTCTGCACTCTTTTTCCATTAAAGGACCGCTTTTCTCTAAGTTTGATGAATCAAAAGTATTTTTGTAGATGTACTTATATGAGCGGGCGCCGGCTACCACTCGCAAAATCTTCGCCCTAAGCATTGCGTTTTCACACATTGGGCAAGGCCACAAAGTAGTGTATATCGTGCAATCGGGGAAAGTGTGTCTATTAAGAATTCTGCCCGCTTCTCTTAAAACAAGTATCTCTGCATGGGCAGTTGGATCATTAAGCTCCGATTCTCTGTTTCCGTCTCTTGCAAGGATAACTCCATTTTGAACAATTACTGCGCCTACAGGGCACTCTTTTCTTTCAAAAGCCTTTTGCGCCTCTTTAAGCGCTTCGGCAATAAACTTCTTTTCATCGGTTGTTTTGTCCATCTTAATTTTTGCGTTAAAGTTGTATTAAACCTAACTATTTCAGTCCTGGTGTAAGTAACAAAGGTAAAATTATGTTCCGGCACATATCCTTATTAAAACTAAAAACCCCATTGCTCAAAGGTAAATGATATGAAGTATTGCGGCGAATGCGGAAAAAAGCTCACTGCTGGAAAAAAGTTTTGCACAAGTTGCGGAGCCACTGTTGATGGTGCAAAATCCGCTTCAAACCCTGTTATTGTCCCTCAGCCTGCGCAGGTCGCAGCCATTCCTCAACAAGCAATTAACCCTCAGCCAAGCGGGTGGGGAAAAATAGTAAGAGATACTTTCGCTTTGATTCTTTTTATTATTTTTATTTATGCCGTTGTCGTGATGCTTTCGCCAGATTCGACTTCGGCTAATACTGATGGAACGGCGACTACGGGCGGCTCTTCCTCAACCGTGTCTTCAGGGAACGGGTGTAGCGCAGGCTATTGCAACTCTAACGGATACTGCTGTCCTTCTAATGCGAAGTACTACTGCGGCGGCAGTTGCTATTATACAATCGATGACGCGTTCAGCGCGGGCGGATGCGGTAGCTTCCAAATAAAGTGCTAAAAATCTATTTAATTAGGCTGAGAAATAATTCTAAAGTTATTAGCCTAACTTCACTGTTTTGAAAAAAATTGTTAGGCACAACGCTTTTTTTAGTTTCCAAGGTTTGTTTTTTCCATTAGTATTCTTGGTTCGCCATCGCCGAAGTGATTATCTTCCCATCCCGTTATTTGGAAGCCTTCCTTTAAGTAGATTATGACAGCGGAAGTGTTTCTTGGATGAACTCTGAGATAAGCTCTTTTGTAGTCTTTGGTCTTTTTCATAATTGAGCGCATGGCTGTCTTTGCGTAGCCCTTTCCTTGGTGTTTTGAAGAAATTGTTAGTCCGTCCATATACGCAGAATCATTTTCCGGTTTAAAGGAAGCAGTGCCTATGAATTCATTTCCTAATTTTATGAGATAAACTTGGCTTTCAGCTAGGTAATCTTTTACTTGTTTTTCATTTTCTAAGGAAGCAAAAAACTTGCTTTTGCTTGCTTTCTCAAACTCCAAGACCTTCTGCCAATCTTCAATCTTGGCTTTTACCAAAGAAATCTGGCCCTCAATGGCCTTTTTCACTTGAACTGATTTTTCTTTCATACACAAGCAAGGCGAAATCCTTTTTTAAAATCTATCTTAATCTTAGAAATAGCGTCAATTTTGATAATAAGTGATACAATAAATGTATCACTTTTGACGCGAGGGTCGAGATTTGAAATATGAGTTAAACAACGTAAGTTTTTCCTTCGAAAAAACCCAATTCAACTTCAATACTGTATACAATGTTCTAACTTGTATAAATTCCTTTCTTCGTGTTAGGCACTACAAGAAAATTGTTAGGCACCACACTTTTTTCGTGAAAAAGTTGGGCACTACATTCAAAGCAATTTTCGCCAATTAATTTTAATGCCGAGTAAGAACTAGCCGCAGAATGGCCGGGGGTGGCGGGGTTGGGCGCAGAGGTTTGCAGGGAATTAGTCTTTTTTCTTTGCTTTTTGTAGTGCGTTTTTTATGGATTGAATTGTTACTGGTAGGAAGAATCCTATGTAGAATCCTACAAAGTGTGCTACGCCGTTTGCCATGCTGTTGTTGATTATTTGGAATTGGGTCATTGCTGGAAATGTTATTACTGCTATTGCTGCCATACCGATTAGGAATGCTTTGTGGGTGTGTTGGTTACTGTAATGTTTGGCTTTGGGTAGGTTGATTTTGTATTTTATGGTTATGAAAACTAGTGCTAGTACCGCCATTATGGCCATTACTATGTAGGCGTCTATGAATAGGCTGGCTATGGTTATGAGGAAATAGACAGCTATTGCGATTTGTACTTTGTTGTTTTGGAGGTCTATCTTTTTGCGGGTGTCTTGGTTTAGGGCTTTGATTGCTAGAAATAGGTTGAATCCGATTAAAGATGCGGCGATGTCTGAGAACCCCAGTGACTTTTGAACGCTTGTTAGGTAGACTAGAGTGGCGAGTGAGCTTAGTATAGGCACTACAAGGAATAGTAACCCTAAGTCAAAGTAGAAGTCCTTCTTTTTTCGGTTGTATGTTAGGTATGTTAGTAAGCACAGCCAAAACAAGATAAAGAAGGTTGCCATGTTGGATAGAAAATGTGTAAGGTCTTCATGCACAAATGAGGCCGTTAGTAATTGGGTTGGGGAAAAGTTGGTTTTGTCTAAGGCTAGGGGCTGTTTAAGGTCGAGCGGCAGTAAAAAGATTCCTGTCAATAGTGCAAGTATGCCTATGAAGATTGCCCAGTCTTTTAGAT
>JBBSVX010000002.1:0-1522 GCA_038046585.1 archaeon | reverse complement strand
TTCTGATGGTACTGGTGGGGTTGGGACTGCTATTTATCTTAATTCGAGTGGTAATTCTTCGGTTATTAATAATAGTATTTGGGGGAATCTTGGTGGTATTTCTGCTTATTTTGCTAATTTTTCTAATATTAGCAATAATGTTATTAATGCTAATAGCAGCTATGCAATTTTTATTTCTTCTGGCACAAATTATAATGTTTTGAATAACACGGTAAGCTGCAGAAATTTTTCGATATGCTGGCTTTATGGAATTTATGCAACTTCTGTTTCGAATAGTTTTATCGTGAATAATGTTTTGGTCCTTAATGGGTCTCAAGGTAACTTTGATGGTATTGCTGTGAGCAATTCTAATGGTATTAAAATTCATAACAACACAATAAATATTTCGCAGGCTAAGGATAATTGGGGTATACAAGTTTCATCCACCAATTACAGTAACATTACGGACAATTCGATTAATGTATGGGAGTGGAAAGGCACGAGTGTTACTCCAAAAGGCATTTCTGTATCTGGCGATTATAATAAAATTTTAAGGAATAACGTCACAGTCAATACTTCAGATGCTGTGGCTGGCACAATAATGATTGAAGGCAAGGGAATTGAAATAATAAACAATTCACTCCAAACAACCGCTTATTTTGGTTCATGGTCGATTTATCCAGTAAATTCAAAAAATCTTACTATTATTGGAAATAAGATTACCAGCATTACAACTGGCGGAGAACTATTAGATCCTAGTTCGGCCGGAATAATTATTGCAGGTTCATCCATAAATGTAACAATTCAAAATAATACGTTTTCGACGCCAAGATACGGGATATATGCAGCAAGCGGGTTAATTAATGGTGTAATCAATTACAACAAATTTTCAGACCTTCTGCCGACGACAACTTACTATGGAATTTATTCAACTTCTTCTATAAACCTTATTATTGCGAATAATACTTTTAATTTTTCAAACTATTCTTCAGGTAATTATTATGGCATTTATTCGACTAGGGGAAATTATACTATTATTGACCGCAATTCTTTTATTGGCACGGTTAAAAAACCAGTTACTGGTATTTCCTTAGTTACTGAAAATCATACAACTGTAAGCAATAATACAATTGATATTAATACGACTTCCTTATTTGTTGGAATATCTTTGTCAAATTCTGCTAACAATTCGATTGGTTTCAATAGAATATCATCCAACGGTTCTAGCCAGGGGATCTATTTGTCAGGGTCGTCTAATAACACTATTGCCAATAATACAGTAAATATTGATCAAGTTGGTAGTGGTTATGCGCTGGTGTTGACTGCTGAGTCGGGAAGCAATATTATTTACAATAATGTTTTTAATGGTTCAACTGGGGCAGTTTCTGTTAGTACGGTCAATAATAACACTTGGAATATTTCGGTGCAGTCGGGTACGAATATTCTTGGTGGTTCGTTGATTGGTGGCAATGCTTACCTTAACAAAATCACTCAGGATTACAGTTTAACTTGCGAGGATTATGATGGCAATCTATTATGTGAC
>JBBSVX010000001.1:0-8454 GCA_038046585.1 archaeon | reverse complement strand
ACTCAAGAAATATACCGGGTACACGTTAGAGCTTAACGGCATAATTCCCACGCAACCCGACTGAAGAGAATCAATAACTGCATCCTCGGATTCCTGGAATATTTTCAGAGATGTCGCTTTTGTCGAAAGCGCGTTAAAATAATCCTTATTCCTTGAGCCATCGATGAACGCCAAAAGCCTTTCCCAGCCCTCTATTAAATTCACTGCGCGCACAGGCACGTTTCTTGTGAATAGAAATGGATTATTGTAAATCACAATATCGGCTTTTGTCTGCATGAAGAGTTCATCGAAGAATTCGACAAAAAACACTTCACTTTCAAGGGCAAGCGGAGGAACATTTACCGCGCAAACATCGGCGATTTTCTGATTCTGGGCAACTTTCCCTATCACTTCATCATTTGTTTCCCCAAAACATCCTGCGATTACCTTTCCGTGATTTGCAACAGTAGCTGAAACAACTTTGAGTGCCTCTCTTTGCTGGTTGTGGGGAAGATATTCATACTCAGAATAGGGCCCGAGAACAAAAAGATTTTTTACTCCGCGGTTTAAGAGACGAGCGGAATGATTCTTTAGCGCGACTTTATCAAGAGACAGATTTTCATCAAGCGGCGTGAGCAGGGGAACAACAAGACCCTTTAATGAGACCTGTTTTTTTCCCAGCATAGCAATCACTTTTTATTTCCAGCCTTCTTTTTTGCCGCATCAATCATCTTTTGCTTTAGGCTATCGCCAACAAGCAAATTCTTCATCGTTTCAAACACAAACTTGTCAAGATATTTCAAATCAACTTTAGGAAAATTCTCAAGCAGTAGTTTTGCCGAATCAAAATCAAGAGTGAAATATGCCATCCCCTGGATTCGTTCGCTAAAAGGTTTTCCTCTATCAAGCATATTCTCTTCAAAGATTGCAAAATCTATTTTTGAGAATCGCACAGAATAATACCCATCAACCCAAAAATCGTCCGCCAAAAGCAACGCTTCGCCTGGAGAAAGGTTGTTTTTTGCAAGCATTTCTTTTATCATCACCTGTTTGTGGTAGGAATCGCAAAATTCAGGATCGACCAAAAGTTTTTCCCGATGAATCTTCTGATCTTGCTCGGCTTTTGAGCAAATATATTTTTCATCAACACAAATAAAGTGAGATTTATCAAAAATCTTTGACAAATAGGAAGATTCGAATTTTTTATGGGCAACCGGCTCATGAAAACCTGATATTAAATAAAGCTCAATCTTATTACTTTTACAAAAATTATAAAGCGCACCTATAAAGTCCTTGGCTTTTCCACCATCTGCCGCATATGCTCCGCTTGAAAGAAGAACCCCTTCCATTTCAACAAAACACAACTTCTTCACAACAGCACCTTTGAAATGAAACTGGTAGGTTACATTTTTATACTTGTTTGCCCCTGCTAAAGTCATGACCACCATTATTCAGACAGGATTGTTCCTATTAGGAATGGGGCTTGGAATTGCGACAACTAACTTTATCATTCCCACTTTTCCGGCAGCGGGCTCTTTTCTTTGGGTAATCTGGCTTGCGCTCGCCCTCGCGGGGGTATTCATGATAATCAAGTCAAAACCGCCCACAGGATTATTTTTACTTGGAATGGGCCTTGGGGTTGCAGCAATACAATTCATTTTCCCTAAACTTGTTGGAACGCCAGTAGAAGGATTCTTTTGGATTAGCTGGTTCATACTTGAAATTGCAGGCGTTATACTAATAATCAAAGGCACAGAAATGGGATAACCCAGTTAATTGCTCCTTGGCAAAACCCTTATGAAATGCACCGATTTAAAAGGCTTTTTTATTTTTAGTGGTTAAATGATAAAGCGAATTAAACTCAAAGAAAAGGAACTAATTCTTGTAGGCACCGCTCACATTTCAAAAGAATCCATAGACCTTGTGAATAAAACAATTGAGGAAGAAGTGCCCGACATAATAGGCGTTGAACTTGACCATGAAAGACTGCAGCAATTGCTTTCTGGAAAAAAATGGGGCGAAACAAACATCGTTGAGATCGTTCAGACCGGAAAGACATACTTATTTTTGCTGAATGTACTCCTTTCAAATTTACAAAAACAGCTCGGAGCCCAGGTTGGAGTTCAGCCAGGTGCAGAAATGCTTGCCGCGCTAAAAAAAGCGCAGGAAAAGAAAGTTCCGGTGCAGCTGCTTGATCGAAACATACGAATCACTCTCAAAAGGGCATTCAATGAGATGAGCTTTATAGAAAAAGCGAAGCTTGCTGGAGGAATTCTTGGCGGATTCTTTGGAGTTGGAGAAAAAATTACCATTGAAAAGATAGAGGAACTAAAGCAAGAGGATCTTCTCAATAAACTCATGAAAGAACTTGGAAAGCAGATGCCTTCAATAAAAAAAGTCCTTGTGGATGAGAGAGACGATTATATCGCAGAGATGATAAAAAACAGCCCTGGGAAAAAAATTGTTGCTGTTGTCGGAGCGGGACACCTTGACGGAATAGTGGATTGCATCAAAAACAACAAGAAAGTGGATCTTGCAAAACTTAACACTACCCCAAAGAAATCAAACGTATTCAAGTACATCGGATACCTTATTCCCGCAATATTTATAGCATTCCTTGCTTACGGACTTTATGTAAAAGGAATAGATACCACCCTCAACTTGCTTATCGCTTGGATTCTTGTAACAGGATTCTTTTCAGCGCTTGGAGCGCTTTTAGCAAGAGCGCACCCCCTATCAATACTTGTCGCTTTCATTGCGGCGCCCCTGACAACCCTTCATCCAGCGCTTGCAGCAGGATGGTTCTCTGCGCTCGTTGAAACAAGATTCAATCCTCCCCGAGTAATGGATTTTGAAGCATTGAGCAATGTTTCTTCAATAAAAGGATTTTATTCAAACAAAGTTACCCACATACTGATAGTCGCCGCGCTCACAAATGTCGGGGCCACAATAGGCGTGATAATCGCACTCCCTTACATAATTGCTTTACTTGCATAATTAAGAAAGATTTAATAACAAGCGAGAGGTTATCCTATCATGAAGAAAGAGAAGTTCGTACAAATGTGCCCGATCTGCGCAAACAAAGACTTCGTTTATTACAAGGACAATAAGGCTACTGAAGTTGTGGCGCAAGAGATGTTTCAATGCAACAGTTGCGGGAACGTATTCACTTTCCCCTACGAAACAACAAAGAAAGAAGCGGACAAGATAAAACCAGTAAAACTCACAAAAGATATTCTAAGAGATACTCCTGAAAGCGCATATGACCCGGTAGGCAGATTTGAAGTCGGAGTTTATTGGAAGATTTTTGGGACGCTTCTTGTACTAACTGGAGCAATATCAGCAGCACTAAATCCATCGAATATAATGCTAAACCTTGGATTTATAGCAGCAGGACTATTTTTGTTGTTTGAATCATTCGTAATTTTTAGAACAACACACCCCCTCTCAAGGACTGTAAAAATATTGCTCGTTCTTGCGCTGCTTTTGGTAATGTTTTCTTACGGAAACCCAATCATCTTCATGTGGCCGTAAGACTATTTTGAAAAAAATGTTTATTCGAGTCTTGTTCCTTGAGGAACTGAATCATCAATTATAGTGATCTTAAACTTGTTCTCAGAGTTCTTCATCGCGAGGATCATTCCCTGGCTTTCTAAACCAGCCATGGTTCTTGGGGCGAGATTAAAAACAAAAGCAGCCTTCTTTCCCTTAAGATCCTCTTTCGAATAATAAAACTTAAGCCCGGCAAGTATTGTTCTTTTTTCAGTGGCAAAATCAACGGTCATTTTATACAATTTGTCTTTTCCTTCAATATCTTCAACGTTCTCTATTAAGCCAACTCTTAGTTCAACCTTCATCCAGTCTTCAAAAGCCAAAACCATTTCCATTTCACCTATAAGAAAGATGATTCAAAAAATCTTTAAACCTGCTTCTTTGAGCAGCTAGGCCCCGCATTATGCGGGAGGTAGCTCAAAAGGATTTGAGAAGGGCACTTATAAATATGAAAACTGCAATATTAATGTGATAAAGATGGAAAAAATTGATAAGAAAAATAGGTGCGCCAAGTCGCACAAAATACTCTTTCTTGACATTGATGGAGTTTTGACGGACGGGGTTTATTTTAAACCGGGCGTGCCCCCCGTGATAGCCGAGGCTTCGATGAAAGTCTTAAAGGAAGCACAAAAAAAAGGCTTCAAAATGGTTTTCATCACCGCAAGAGCCGCTGATGAACTAAGAATAAATGGAGGGCTTGAGGCGCTCCTTGAAAAGCACGGAATATTGAAGGATTCTCTTGTATATGCCTCTTCAGGCCTTGATTATGTGACGCACGATTATGAGTTCAAGACAAAGAATCATGAAGTAATATTCAAGGACGGATCAGCTGTGCTTGAAATAAAGCCTGTAATAAAAAGAGAGTCTTTCGGATCGCTTGACAAATACCTCTTAAGCAAAAACCTTCTTGGGAAGGAGATAAAGCAACAGCTCAAATTTAGGGGATTTAAGATTCTCCCTGCGATAAGCGAAAGAATCACCACTGATGCGAGAATATTCTTTGAACTTGAAAACAACACAAAAGAGGAAAGGCTCCGTGCTGTCGAAGAGACACAGAAAGTGTGCGACTTTATGTATGAAGCGTTCAAGAAAACAGGAAAATACGGTTCCCCGGTTGAGCTTGGTGTTTGGGACATTGAAGCAGGAATTTCAATTGAGCCAAGGGAACTAGGGAAACACATTGGGGTTTTACGAGCAATAAAAAGAATGGGCATTTCGCTAGATGAAAGACTCATTGGATATGCATTTGGGGACAGCGCAACTGATGCCAAGATGAAAATAAGAAAAGACATCGAGTTTGTAAGAGTCAAGGATCACAAGAACTTTTTGAACATACTAAAAAAAGAGCTTGAGAAATACTAGACTCTAAACCAACAATAAAAGAATTTATTTTCTTTTTGCCTTTTCTTTCTTTTCTTTAAGATAGGGCAAAAGAGTTCCTTTTTTTTCAGATTCTTTTATCAAACCGCGCGCGTAAAGCATTCTTTGAACTGTGCCTATTGCCGAAATGAGCGCGATGAAATAGAGAAAGTATTCAAGATAGTTCAACCCGAGCGCAGCAAGGGTCAAGCCGAGCAAAAGTACAAGGAGTTTGTCAGCATGTTCTCCTATCGCGGGCCAATCTCTATTGTCAGTAATAACTATCAGAGCCACTCTTGGCTTTGCGTAGCTTGAAATCATTGAGAACCCAAGGGCAAGCATTGCAGGAATTGCGAGTGTCGGGATAAATACAAACGAACCTATCATCGCAAAATCAACGAACTTGTCTATCATTGTTTCGAAGTAATTGCCCCAATTGCTTTTTTTGTTCAACGCCCTTGCCGTAGCCCCATCAACGAAATCCATTGTAGGTGCGAGAATGAAAAAGATGAGCGCGTATATCCAAGCCTGCTGCGTAACAAAATATGCCCCTATGAGGGCAAACACAAGGCCGAGAGTCGAGACAATGTTTGGATTAATTCGAAGGAGTATGAAAGGAGTTGCGAGGATATTTGCAAGAGGTTTTGTAAAATTTCTTAGTTTTGATATCACAATACCACCAAAAACAAAAACATGATTCTGAAAAAACTACCTGTCTTTTATAAGCCAGTTTCTGGCGAGCTGTGTCTGCGCGTGATGCCAAAATGTAGCTTTTCTTTTAATTACAACAGTTGTTTTTCTTTTTTTCACTTGTTTTCTAAAAGATTCCTCGTCATGAGCATCAATTAAGGTAAGTCCGTTCCCGATTTCTTCAGGTGTGTGCGCATCGCTCACTCCAAGCGCAGCCAAATCATCTTTCGCATTTTCCACAAAAAACTTTTGTGAGTGCTTGTTCAAGCCGCGGTAATACGCTCTCGCATTATAGGTCTCCATTGCGTCAAAACACTTCCAATTTTTCTTGAAAGGCTTGTAATTCTTTCTCGGCCAATCAAACGGATGAGGACATGAAAGAAGCGCATCTTGGTCTGATACCTGGTAAAGTATATCTTCTATTGTACCCGGCTTAATCGGCTCCTGTAAAAGATAAGCAATCACTTCACCCTTAACTCTTCTACCTTCCACAACTTTTATTTCTTCCCCAGGGATAAGCAACACTTTGTGCTTTTTTGCTAACTTTCTTATATTAAGGCCAGGAGTTGAAGAAGTGTAAGCCGCCATGTTATTATGATCAGTAAGGGAGAATCCTATGCCCTGCTTTTTACATATCTTTACTATTGTTTCGGGTTTTGTAAGGGCATCTACGCTGAAACGCGAATGCAAATGCAAGTCGAATAACATGAATAAAAAGGAGCGCAGAAGTATTTAAAGCCATTTTCAGTAAATATATTGACATGAACGTAGACAAAATTAGGGCTGATTTCCCGGTTCTGCAACGAAAAATACATGGAAAACCAATAGTGTACCTAGATAACGCCGCAACTACGCTTAAGCCAAATTACATGATTGATGCCATTAGGAAGTACTATGAAGAACAGACAGCGAATGTACACCGAGGATTGCATAAACTAAGCGAAGAGGCTTCAATAGAATACGAACAATCACATAGGACAACCGAAAAATTCTTGGGCGCACAGAAAGGCGAAGTGTGTTTCACAAAAAATACCACTGAAGCCATTAACACTGTGATGTATGCGCTTTACAATTCTGATAAGATAAAGAAGGGCGACAAAATTGTTGTTTCAAAAATGGAGCACCACTCAAACATTGTTCCTTGGCAGTTTTTGGAAAAGAAAGTTGGCGCGAAACTTGAGTTTGTTGAACTTGACAAGAATTACCAATTAGATATGGCTGATTTTGAGAAAAAAGTTAAGGGAGCAAAACTTGTTTCAATCACCGGCGCAAGCAACACAGTTGCCTCGCTTCCAGACATACGCGCAATTGAGAAATTATCCCACAAAGAAGGAGCGCTAGTGTGCATTGATGCCGCACAGCTTGTCCCCCACAAAAAAGTTGATTTCCGCTCGCTTAACGCCGATTTTTTGTGTTTCTCGGGACACAAGATGCTCGCCCCCACAGGAATCGGAGCGCTTGTCGCAAAGAAAAAATTACTTGAGGATCTTGAACCTTTCATGTTCGGTGGAGATATGATTCATTCGGTTGATTGGCACAAGTCAAGCTGGAACGAATTGCCTTACAAATACGAAGCGGGCACTCCAAACATTGAGGGAGCGTACGGACTCAAAGCCGCGATAGAATACTTGAACAAAATCGGGTTCAATGATATCGAATCACAAGAAAAGAAACTTACAAAACTTTGCCTCGAAGAACTTTCAAGAATAAAAGGAGTTAAAACTTATTGCCCGGGCAACGCTGAAAAACAGGGCGGGATAGTAATGTTTGGGTGCGACAAGTTAAGCGCGCACGATACCGCACTAGCTCTCAGCGAAAGCGAAAATGTTTTTATCAGAAGCGGAATGCACTGCGCAGAACCCTTGGTGAGTTCACTCAACAAAGACGGGCTTGCAAGAGCGAGCTTTTACTTTTATAACAGCGAAACAGACATATTGAAATTTTCTAGCGCACTAAAAGAAGTATTGAGTGCGTTTGGATAAAAGATTAATTACTCTTCTGATTTTACTATTATTTCCCCAAACACCACTTCTTCGTTTGAGGAAAGTATCTCTGAAAGCTCAATTACAAGGAAATCTTTCTCATCAACCTGGAACGCCAAGGTACTCTCAGGAACCGATTTGTCGATTATTACCTTCAACCCGTAAAGCGAAATGGGAGGCAAGAATGCCTTGTTGTACCCAGTACGTTTGTATGTATCTTCATCATCGGCTTCGAGAATCGATTTTGCCCCAACTAGTTCCGTGAGTTTGACCTTATCTATTACTGCATCGAAAGGAACTATTACTAGCACCGATTCGATCTTTGATACCCTGTACAATTGGCACTGCATTGGCGCTGCCTGGGAAAGCTTTGCAGATTTCACTGCACTATGGAACGAAATCTCAGCGTTGAATGACACAATACGCGCTTTTAGGGCATTAGCCTCTATGAAAAGCGCTAGGTCAGCTTCAGGGTCAGGCATAATTTATCACTAAAAAATACTAAATACATTATGAAAGTACAGGATTAATAATTGCGCTGATTAAATGGAAAAACCAAAAAATGGCTTTACCATTTGAATCGCGCGAGTGTTGAACCTTAAGGCAAGAAGGCCAAAGGAGTTAAAAAAATTTAAAAAAGAAAAAATTAATATTAAATACTAATTTTAATTTGATTTTATCATTGCCAAATACAATCAGGTCGTCCATATAACGGACATAGTGCTGGCATTTGACCATTTCTTTCAAATAATGGTCGAGGTCGCTAAGATAAAGATTGGCAAATATCTGGCTGGCCAAATTTCCAATTGGGATTCCTGGGGAAGGCGTTGAATCAAGAATCAACTTAATTAACCAGAGAGCCTCTGGGTCATTAATTTTCTTCCTAATCATC